>NZ_JBYSWK010000001.1:0-267336 GCF_058781025.1 Heyndrickxia sp. FW510-T9
CGAAAAAGGGCAATCAAAACAGCCCTTTTTCGTTTTTGAAAAGCATTAAAAAACAAAACATAAAAATATCTTATAAATTTTAAAATATTGGGATAAAAAGGTGGAAAAATATTTCGAAACCCGATATATTTATAATTACGTTCAATTATTTTTAACAACGGGGGGGAATTTTGTGGATACATTTAAAAAGCTTAAACAGTTTTATATGCCATACAAACAGTTGTTTATCACATCGATGGTTTTCTTATTGTTTGTTAATGCAATTACAATTGTTTATCCCATAATCCTACAAATTACCATTGATGAAGGTGTCGTAGGGAAAAAATACAGCTGGATACCATATTTGGCATTAGGATTTATCGGTATCATGATTGTGAAAGGTGTAGCTACATTTATTCAGCAATATACAGGAGATATGTTTGGAATCACTTCCGTATATCGTTTACGTAATGAATTGTATAAAAAGCTACAATTTTTACCATTTAAGTACTACGATAATGCTAAAACAGGGGACTTAATGTCTCGATTAACATCTGATGTAGAAGGATTTCGTTTCTTTTTATCTTTCGGATTTAGTGAATTATTACGGTTTGTTTTTACTTTAACCATCTGTTTTGGTGTAATGTTTTATTATTCGGTTTCATTAACATTGATGACGATGATTTCTTTACCGTTTCTTGCGGTTGTCGTATTCCGCTTCGATAAATTAATTCATCCAGCTTTTCGCGGAATTAGAAGATCATTTGGCCGCTTGAATACGAATGTACAAGAAAATATTAGTGGTATCAATACGGTAAAATCATTATCTCGTGAGGAATTTCAAAATTCAAAATTCAATGTATCGAATGAAGATTTTAAAGATAGGCAAATTCACACATCGAATGTATGGGCGAAATTCTTTCCGTTAATGGAGTTAATCGGAAATGCGTGTATTGTTATCATTCTTGCATATGGTGGTTACTTAGTAATCCATAAAGATTTAACACCTGGTAAGCTTGTCGCATTTTATTCTTTAATTGGTTATGTAATTGAACCAATTATTAATCTTGGCTTCACTATAAATATGTTTTCACAATCAAAAGCTTCAGGTGAGCGTTTGTTGGAAGTATTGGAAGCCGATGAGGAAATTTTTGATAAGCAAAACCCCGTAAAGGTAGAGCAATTAAATGGAGATGTTGTGTTTCAAAATGTGACGCTCAAATATTTTGGAGATGAAAATGCAGCTATTAAAGACGTAAGCTTTAAAGCTGAAAAAGGGAAAGTGATTGGCCTTATTGGAGCAACAGGTTCTGGTAAAACAAGTATTACCCAGCTAATGACTCGTTTTTATGAGCCGGTTGAAGGGCAAGTGTTAATTGATGGCAAATCAGTAACTGATTATTCACTTCAATCATTACGATATAATATTGGATTTGTTCTACAGGAATCATTCTTGTTTTCATCCACGATCAAATCAAATATTGCGTATGGTCGTCCTGATGCGACAATGGAACAAATAATTCACGCTGCAAAGCTTGCACAGGCACACGACTTTATTATGGAATTACCGGATGGTTATGACACGATGCTTGGCGAGCGCGGGCTTGGTCTTTCTGGGGGACAAAAACAACGGATTGCGATTGCACGTGCCATTTGTTTAGATCCAAGTATTTTAATTTTGGATGATGCAACGAGTGCAGTAGATATGGACACGGAATTTAAAATTCAAGAGGGTTTAAGAGAAGTCATGAGGGACCGAACTACCTTTATCATTGCACATAGAATCTCATCACTTAAGCATGCGGATGAAATTCTCGTTTTCGAGGATGGAAAAATCGTCGAAAGAGGAAAACATGAAGAGCTGTTGTCGAATGGTGGACCATATGAAAGAATTTACACGATTCAGTACAAAGACCAACAAGCAATTCTACAAGCACAAACTGGGTGAGGTGAAATAGGTGGAAAATGCAAAAAAACTTAATCCTAAGGTGATGGAAAGGTTTCACTATTCATCTGAACAAGTGATAGATAAACCTTTTAACTGGAAACAAATGTATCGCCTTCTCGGTTATGTTAAACCATACTTAAAAAATTTAGTACTAAAATCGCTTATTACCGTATTGTTAAATACGATTATCCGACTCATTATTCCAACCTTAATAGGAGTATATGCAATCGGTAAAGGAATTGAGAAAAAAGATGGTTCTTTTTTAGCAACAATCATTGTAATTATTTCTGTACTATTTGTTATGTCATATATTGCGGGGATATTACGAATTCGCTGGCTGAATAAGCTGGGGCAAAATGTTATATACGATATTCGAAAAGATTTATTTACGCATGTTCAAAGATTGTCCCATAACTTTTTTGATAAGCGTTCGGCAGGTTCGATTCTTGTCCGTATTATGAATGATACTGGGTCATTACAAGACTTGTTTACAAATGGGGTCATCAATTTATTAATGGATATGTTGATGCTTGTAGGTGTAATTGTCATTCTCTTTACGTTAAGTCCGCAAATGACCTTGGCAATAATTATTATTTTGCCGATCATGTTTTTAATTTCGACAAAACTAAGGAAAAAAATTCGCATGGGCTGGCAGTATATGCGATTGAAGCAATCGAAGCTAAATTCACATTTAAATGAAAGCATCCAAGGAATTCGGGTAACACAAGCCTTTACACAAGAAAATGAAAACATGGCGTTTTTCGATGGAGTAAATACGGAGAATTATGAAGCATGGAGAGATGCTACAAGAAGATCTGCCTACTTCCGTCCAATGGTTGACTTGACAAATGCGGTTGGTTCCGCAGTCCTTATATGGTATGGTGTCCATTTAATACAAGGAGGACATCTAAAATTAGGAGCCTTTGTTTCTTTCGCTTTTTACTTAGGAATGTTCTGGCAGCCAATATCTCGGATGGGGCAAGTATACAATCAACTACTTCAAGCAATGGCCTCTTCTGAAAGAATATTTGAATACTTAGACGAGAAGCCGCTCGTAAATGAAAAAGGGAATGCGGCAACTGTAGCAGACATTAAAGGACATATTGTATTTGACAATGTTGAATTTGCTTATGATACAAGACGGAAGGCATTAAATGGTATAAATCTAGAGATGAAAGCTGGTCAAACGATAGCACTTGTTGGCCACACAGGATCAGGAAAGACAACCATTGCCAATTTAATTAGTCGTTTCTATGATCCTACTAGCGGATCGGTTAAAATTGATGGTTTCGATTTACGTGATATTACACTTCGGAGCTTGAGAAATCAGATTAGTGTTGTGCTTCAAGACACATTTATTTTTTCCGGTACAATAATGGAAAATATTAAGTTTGGGCGACCAGATGCAACAGATGCAGAAGCAATGAATGCAGCAAAAGCGATTGGTGCACATCATTTTATTGAAAAACTTCCTAACGGTTATGAAACACAAGTCGAGGAACGCGGGAATATCCTCTCAGTAGGGGAACGCCAATTATTATCCTTTGCCCGTGCACTCCTCGCTGATCCTAAGATCATTATTTTAGATGAAGCGACAGCAAGTATTGATACGGAAACAGAAGTTCAAATTCAATCTGCTTTAAAAACTTTGTTAAAAGACAGAACATCCGTTATCATCGCGCACCGTCTTTCCACTATTCGTGAAGCAGATAAAATATTCGTCCTTGACCATGGAAACATCATTGAGGAAGGAAATCATGATGAGCTCATGAAGCATCAAGGTGAATATTTCCGTCTAGTAAAAGCGCAGTTTAAAGTATTAGAAGAAAAATAAGTAACAGAAAGGAGAATGACTTCGGTTGTTCTCTTTTTTTGGTTAATCAATTGATAATTGTTCGATCTAATTTGAACAAGCTTTAGATGTTACCAATAACAGCGAATAAGGAGCAGATCGGCCAACAAACAAATTCTGGGTTGGATAAGAGACCATGGGGATTTTTTGCAATCATTATACGCCTTAAGCCCTACAAAAAAATAAAGCTTGCGATTGTTATGGATTCCTTCATTTTTTTTTATGATAAGTATATCGAAAGGAGGAATAAATATGAAAAAGGTATTGATGTTTAGCTTGGCGGTGATTTTAGCAATAGTCGCTCTTGCTAATTTAGGTCACATAATTGGGCTTGCGATAAGCCTAATTGTCGTATATTTCTCATTTAAACAATTTTTAAAAACCCATTCTTTTTGGGGTAAACTTCTATGGGTTCTAGTTGGAATAGCAGGAATTAGTGGAGTAATATCTACACTTCCAGCACTTGCGGGAATTATAGCAATTTACCTGCTCTATATTGGCTATAAACATTGGAAAAATGATGTAAAAAAAACTCCAACAGCTGGTAACCCATTTGATAGTTTTGACCAACAATGGAATGAAATGAAGAAAAACGTTCATTAAAAAGTAAAGGAGAATTGATTATGACCAATTTATTAGAACGCATTAAGAACACGATAATGGCTGATGTACATGAGGCTTTAGATAATAAGGAAAAGAAAAATCCAATCTCTCTCTTAAATCAGTATTTAAGAGAAAGTGAAAATGAAACAAAAAAAGTAGCTACTTTAATTGAACGCCAATACATGTTAAAGGATGAATTTATGCGTGAATGGAAGCAAGCGGAATACTTAGCGGATAAACGTAAAAAACAAGCTGAGATTGCGAAACTTGCGAACGAACAAATCCTTCAAGATGTGGCCATTGAAGAGGAAGGATTATACAGAGAACAAGCAAATAAACTCCAACTAGCATATGAGCAAGCTGCAGTACAACTGGAAGAATTAGAACAAAAGCATCGTGAAATGAAGCTAAGATTGAAAGATATGCATATTAAAAGAATGGAGCTTATGGGCCGTGAAAATGTAATGCAAGTGAAGGAAAAAATTCATCATGTTCTAGATGATTCTATTATGGGACGTGCAGCATCTAGATTTGATGACACGGAAAAGTATATGGATCATTTAGAAGCGCACATAAATAATGGTTACGAAAAAAGTATGTTTGATGCAAAGATCATTCAATTAGAAAATAGGCTAAAAAGTCAAGAAATATCTGTTAATGAATAGAGTGTCCATGGTAATATAAAAAGGCAAACAACCTTTATTAATCTCCCTTTCCGTAAAAAGGGAGATTTACGCTATTATTCCTAAGGTAAAAATAAGTTAAAAAGAAAGAAGGAGGGCAGCATGAAAAAATTATTCGAACATACATCTCTTGCCTGGATATTCATTGTTGCCATTATCGGAATATTATTTGAAATTTCTTTTCGATCTGATTCACTATTTACACTTGCTTTTGCAGCAATTTTAATCTTTTTCGGAAAGAAAAAGGGCAAATCCACCATAGGTATGATTTGTTTAATAATTGGTATCTCCATCGCTTCTATTATCGTTATCTCAACCTTCTTTTTTAAGTTTATATTAATAGGTTTACTTATCTATTATTTGTTTAAGTATAGAAAAAAGAAAAAGATATCAAAAATGATAATGGTTGAAACGACAGAACCGTTGCTGGACAAGAAAAAATATCGAAAACAGCCATTCCTTTCAAATAAGCTCTTTGGTTCTCAGAAAGTAGTTAATCATGTATATGAATGGGACGATATCAATATTCAAACTGGTATTGGCGACACAGTCATTGATTTAAGTATGACTATGCTCCCTTTAGGTGAGTCCATTGTCATGGTAAGGGGGTTAGTTGGAAATATTCAATTACTCGTTCCATATGATGTTGGGTATTCCATTAATCACTCATCTCTTTCAGGAAGTCTAAGGCTATTTGGCAAAGAAGAAAAATTATTCAATCAAAATGTTGTTTGTTTCTCTGATAATTATAATGAAGCGACTAGGAAAATAAAAATTATCACTTCTTTATCAATAGGTGATATTGAGGTGAAACATATATGAGTATACAAAGATCATTCTTATATTATTTCTGCTCGTTTTCCGTCGTTATCGCAGGTTTTATTACCGTCATTTATTGCATATCGGTAAAAACAGATTGGTACCAGGCGCTTTTTTTCACTCAAATATTTCTAATACCAGTAATCGTTTTTATACTATTAACAAGTTTAATAGTAGGCGGCATTTTTGGGTTAGTCATTGGGCAGTTTGTTAAGAAGAAAATAGAGGAAGTGGATTCACGCTTAGTAGAATTGGAAAATGGCGAATTCCAGGCAGCAAAATTTCCTAAAGAGAAATTAAAGGAGCTTGCTTTTATATACAATCGCTTTTCTGCTATACAAAAGAGATTCGAGGAGCAGGTGAAAGCCTCACAAAAATTAGCTAGTGAAAAAGCTGATTGGAATGAGAAAATGAAACAAGAAGTGCTGTCACAAGAAAGAAACCGACTTGCAAGAGAGCTACATGACTCTGTTAGTCAGCAATTATTTGCAGCCAATATGCTTTTATCAGCCATCAATCAAAACCCTGACCCAAATTCTCCAATGACAAAGAAGCAAATGGTATTAGTGGAAGAAATTATTAATGAGTCCCAGTCGGAAATGAGGGCACTACTCTTACATCTTAGACCAATTCAATTGGAAGGAAAATCATTAAGAGAAGGAATAAAAGAACTGTTGCACGAATTAACAGCTAAACTTCCAATGAAGGTAACTTGGAAAATGGAAGATGTTAAGCTTGATAAAGGTGTGGAGGATCATTTATTTAGAATTGTCCAGGAATCGATTTCTAACACTCTTCGCCATGCAAAAGCGAAATTACTTGAATTACATTTACTAAACCTTCAGCAATTTGTTTTATTAAAAATTATTGATAATGGTGTAGGTTTCGAAATGGAGAAGGAAAAAGCCGGTTCTTACGGTTTGCAAAATATTCGTGAGCGAGCTTCCGAAATTGGAGGGACGGTCAAAATGATAAGCTTTCCTCAAAAAGGTACGAGTATAGAGGTAAAAGTGCCAATTATAAATGAGAAAAAGGATGAGATAGAATGATAAAGGTTTTATTAGTGGATGATCATGAGATGGTAAGGATAGGAGTTTCCGCTTTTTTATCTATTCAACAGGATATTGAAGTGGTTGGTGAAGCTGATAGTGGAGAAAAAGGAGTCCAATTGGCGTTATCTTTACGACCTGATATTATCTTAATGGATTTAGTTATGGGCGGTATGGATGGAATTGAGGCTACTAAGGCAATCATCGAGGAATGGCCAGAAGCAAAGATTATTATCGTTACTAGTTTTCTTGATGATGAAAAAGTATATCCTGCTTTGGAAGCTGGTGCTACAAGTTACATGTTAAAAACATCGAAAGCGAGCGAAATTGCGGAAGCGGTTCGTTCAACATATGCAGGCCAATCAGTACTAGAACCGCAAGTAACAGGAAAAATGATGTTGCGAATGAAACAAGGCAACAAACGACCGCTTCATGAAGATTTAACAAATCGTGAAATTGAAATCTTGCTTTTAATGACAGAAGGTAAATCCAATCAAGAGATTGCTGACGAATTATATATTGCTCTAAAGACCGTAAAAACCCATGTGAGTAACATACTAAGTAAGCTTGAGGTTCAGGATCGCACACAAGCTGTTATTTATGCCTTTAAACATCAATTAATAAAAAAGTCATAATGGAAGTATATCTATTAATTTGTGACGGACTTGAATTAATTCTGCCATGATGCTTACGCTTATTTCATCCGGACCCTCTGCTTGTATGTTTAATCCGATTGGATAATGGATTTGGCTTTTTATCGAATCATTCAAATTAATTAGCAATCTTTCAGTCCTTTTTTTTGAACCTAAAATTCCAATATAAGCTGATCGCTCGAAAGATAATTTCTCTATTATTTGTTTATCTCTTAGGAAGTGATGATTCATAATCACAACAAAGCACGAGTAATATAGTTCATGGCTGCGAAAAAAAGTGTCTGGATGTTCGATAATAAGCTCATCAGCTGTAGGGAAAAAATCACGATTACAACGACTTTCTCTGGGGTCAATAACGGTAACGAAAAAATCCAAACTAGTAGCAAGCTTAACTAATGGTTCAGCATCATTACCAGCTCCAAAAATATATAAATAGCTTTTAGGGTGATGTATTTCGAACAAATAATCTTCTCCTTCAAAGGTAATGATTTTCAGTTTTTGATTAGAATGAAGAAATTCATGTAATGCAGTTGTAATATCATTATGAAGTTCCATTTCAATTTCACAGTCAATTAGGTCTCCATCTTGAGTAAATAAGTATGTCACCGGGGACTTGTCATTTAAAAGTGGCTTTACAGAAACAGCTTTCCTACCATTAAATAAGTACTCTTTCAGTTTTAAGAGGCTTTGGTTACAATTTGGTTCTATATAAACTTCAATTTTTCCATTACAACCAATCCCCCATCCAAGATCTTCTTCGTCTTGTAAATCATACGTTATTATTTTGCTGTGATGCCTTTTAATCGCCTCCGTAGAATGCAGCGCTAAGTCATCCTCCAAACATCCCGCACTAATCGTTCCGAATCTTTGCCCATGCTCCAGAAAAAACATTTTTGCTCCAACCTTCCGATAAGACGAGCCATTAATACGAATAATCGTCGCAACTGCCAGTTTTTCCTCTTTTTCAAAATCAACTTGTTCTAAAATTCTGCATAGGTCATTCATGCTGTTCACCTCTGATTTATACGCTAATTTAAAAGTATTCTTAATTCCTTGCAAACATGAATATGCATGGATAGAAAGTGGAAATCTAAATACACAATAGATATTGTGAAAAGTGTCACAAAATATTCATGTTACATCGTTCCTAATTTAATGGAAAAGCTTACACTAATAGTAAGGAGAAGTAAATTCGAAAAAACTTATGCGCCAGTAAGTAATATAAAAGGTAGAATAAGGGTATAGGATATGTAGGGAGGGTCTTGAATGGTATTGGATAATGTTATGTTAAGCAGGATGCTAACGGGGATGACTTTAGCGTTTCATATTATATTTGCAACCATAGGTGTTGGTGTTCCAATTATGATATCCATTGCAGAATTTTTAGGAATTAAGCGCAAGGATCCACATTATCTACTTCTAGCCAGAAGATGGGCAAGAGGGTTTACGATTACCGTTGCTGTTGGTGTTGTAACAGGTACTTGTATCGGATTGCAACTTTCTATGCTATGGCCGAGCTTTATGAGGGTTGCAGGTCAAGTTATAGCTTTGCCATTATTTATGGAGACTTTTGCATTTTTCTTTGAAGCTATCTTTCTTGGGATATATTTATATACATGGGATCGTTTTAAAAACAAATATTTACATTGGGTACTAACCATCCCAATTATGATTGGATCTTCCGCTTCTGCTATGTTTATTACAATGGTAAATGCATTTATGAATACACCACAGGGGTTCACATTGAAGAATGGAAAAGCGATTAATATTGATCCAATTGCCGCAATGTTTAACCCGGCAACACCTTCGAAGGTCTTCCATGTAGTTACATCGGCATATACCGCTTGTGCGATATTACTAGCTGCACTTACAGCTTTATTAATCTTACGTGGAAAAAGCGGTATATATTATAAAAAAGCTTTAAGACTTACGATGATATGTTCGCTTCTATTTGCCTTAGTAACGGCAATTGCTGGTGATGCATCGGCGAAATTTCTTGCTAAATATCAACCAGAGAAATTGGCAGCAGCAGAATGGCATTATAAGACTGAATCTAATGCAGAGCTCATTTTCTTTGGTACAATAGATAAGAATGATCAAATAAAATATGCAATTCGAATCCCGAAATTACTTAGTTTTCTAGCTGGAAATTCTTTTAAGACAAAAGTGATTGGGTTGAATGATATTCCAAAAGACGAACGACCGCCATTAATCGTTCATTATATGTTTGATGCAATGGCAGGAATTGGTGTTTATTTAATTGTTATTCCAATTTTTTACTTGTTATTTTGGCGAGTAAAGAAATGGAATGAATGGAATAAGCCAATATTGGGGGCTATTATATTAGGAGGGCCATTAGGGATGCTCGCCATCGAATTAGGCTGGATGTATGCAGAGGTAGGACGGCAGCCTTGGATTCTAAGAGGTTATATGAAGGTTGCTGAAGCAGCTACAACTGGTAATGGAGTTGGTTTAACTTTCGTTTTATTCGCCATCCTGTACTTGATTCTTGCTATTTTCAGTTGTGTTGTAATCATTAAAATGTTTAAAAATAAGCCTGCAGAAACGGAACTTGAACAACGTTTTTCTGTGTGAGTATTCGCATTTAGGAGAGGTGTAAGACATGAGTTTGGAAGTAATCGGAATTACAGTTCTTTGGATATTTTTATATGGCTATTTAATGGTAGCATCCATTGATTTTGGAGCAGGCTTTTTTGCTTTTTATGGAAAATTGACGAAAAAAGATCACATCATGAATCATCTGATTAGCCGATATTTATCGCCTGTTTGGGAAGTTACGAATGTATTTTTTGTGTTTTTCTTTGTCGGTTTAGTTGGTTTTTTTCCTGACACAGCTTATTACTTTGGTACAGCACTGTTAATTCCGGGGAGCATTGCACTTATTTTAATTGTAATACGCGGTTCCTTTTATGCATTTGGAAATTATGGATCAAAAGACAATCTCGTTTATTTATTTTTATATGGGGCAACAGGCCTTCTAATTCCGGCTTCACTTTCAACCGCCTTAACGATATCGGAAGGGGGATTCCTTTCTCAAAAAGGAGTGCATGTTGTATTTTTGGCTAAAGAATTGTTTGCAAGTCCTTATTCATGGAGTGTCGTTTTTCTTGCGATTGTTTCCGTTTTATTTATTAGTGCAGGATTTCTAACTTTTTATGCAGATAGAGCGAATGATATTCAAGCAAGGGAGATTTTAAGAAAGTTTGCTTTGTTTTGGAGCACTCCTACCATTATCGCAAGCCTCCTTGTATTTATTGCTTTACATGAACATAACAGTCAGCATTTTGAAAAAGCAATGAGTTTATGGTGGATGTTTGGATTTTCACTTGTGTTTTTTATGATAGCGTCGTTTTTAATTTATAAACGAAAGTATTTTGGTACAGCATTTATTATGATCATGCTTCAATTCTTTTTTGCCTTTTTCGGGTATGGGGCGTCACATTTACCATATATACTTTATCCATATATAACGATTCACACAAGTGTAACAAATCCATCAATGGGGACAGCTCTTGTTTTTGCTTTTATTGCTGGTTTATGCTTGCTTATACCATCGCTATTTTTATTAATGAGACTCTTTTTATTTGATGCAGATTATATAAAAGGGAAAAAATGAATTAATTCATAAACGATTGTTACATTGTAAAGCACTAGGATTTATTTGCATTTAAATAAATCCTAGTGCTTAGTTTTTTCTTATCGGTAAGATTGTTTCATTCTGCTGTGGTACCGTATGTGTGCTAGAATAATATAAGAACATGGATTGGGGGGGTGGATGTGAAGAAAGAATTTGTTGTCATTGGTTTAGGTCGTTTCGGTGGAAGTATTTGTAAAACTTTAATCGAACAAGGGATGGAAGTGTTAGTAATTGATCACGATGAAGCACGAATAGATGAATTTGCTTCTATTGCAACACATGCTGTCATTGCTGACTCTACAGATGAAACAGTTCTAAAAAGCTTGGGCATCCGTAATTTTGATCATGTAATTGTCTCCATTGGTATCGATATTCAAGCTAGTATTCTTACAACATTAATATTAAAGGAAATTGGAGTGAAAATGGTTACCGTAAAAGCTCAAAATGATTACCATGCAAAAGTATTAAGGAAAATTGGCGCTGATAATGTTGTCCATCCTGAACGAGATATGGGGAAAAAAATAGCTCATAATATTGTTTCGAACAATATTCTTGATTACATCGAGCTTTCGGATAAATATAGTATAGTGGAAATTGCATCAAATCAGCTTTTATCAGGACACTCTATCATCAAACTTAACATTAGGGCAAAATATGGCATTACAATTGTTGCTATTAGAAGAGGCTCTGATATCATTGTTTCTCCACATGCTAGTGATGTTATTAAAAAAGATGATGTTTTGATCGTAATTGGTGCGGATGACGATATTAATCGTTTTCAAAAAGATTTTTTAGAGAAATAAAAAAATTGGCAGCTAAAACTGCCAATTTTTTTTATCTATTAATCATACTTCCATAATAATAGGCATAATCATAGGGCGACGTTTCGTTTTTTCATATAAGAACGGTGCAAGTGTATCTGTTATTTCATTTTTAATTTCAGTCCACTGTGATGTTTTGCGTTCCATTACTTTATTTAAATGCTTCGTAATTAGATTTTGTGCCTCATTAATCAAATCACCAGATTCACGCATATATACGAATCCTCTTGAAATAATATCTGGCCCGGATGCAATTTTAAATTCACTCATATTAATGGAAACAACTACAACAACAAGACCTTCTTCTGATAAGATTCTGCGGTCGCGCAACACAATATTTCCAATATCTCCGATACCATTTCCGTCGATATAAACATTACCAGAAGGGATTTTCCCTGCTACTTGTGCAACATCATTGCCTAAAGCAAGAACTTCGCCGTTATCCATAATAAAGCAATTTTCTTCATGAACACCGCAATCTACAGCAAGTTGTGCGTGCATTCTTTGCATACGGTATTCTCCGTGAATTGGCATAAAGTATTTTGGTTTAATTAATCTTAGCATTAGTTTTTGTTCTTGTTGTCCACCATGACCAGAAGTATGAATATCATTTAAGGGTCCATGTATTACATCAGCACCTGCACGAAATAGTAAATTAATTGTTCTATTTACACTAATGGTATTGCCTGGGATTGGAGATGATGAAAAGACAACTGTATCTCCAGGTTGAATTTGAATTTGGCGATGTGTCCCATTAGCAATACGTGATAATGCTGCCATAGGCTCACCTTGACTACCTGTACAAAGTATAGTTACTTTATTAGCAGGAAGGCGATTTATTTGCCCTGCATCAATGAACGTTTCTTTCGGGCATTGTATATACCCCAGATCATGACCTATTCCAATTGCAGCTTCCATACTTCGGCCAAATACAGCGATTTTACGTCCAGTTGCAACAGCAGCTTCCGCAACTTGCTGAAGGCGATGGATATTAGAAGCGAAAGTAGCAAAAATGATTCGGCCATCGACCTTACGGAAAATATCATGAATGCTTTCGCCAACACGTCTTTCTGACATTGTAAAGTTTGGTACTTCACTATTGGTACTATCAGATAGAAGGCATAGGACACCTTCCTTTCCGATTTCTGCCATTTTAGTTAAGTTTGCAGGTTCACCAACAGGAGTAAAATCAAATTTAAAATCACCAGTGTGAACGATGTTTCCGGGTGGTGTTTTCACCACAATCCCATATGAATCAGGAATACTATGTGTTGTTCTAAAAAAAGTAACAGACGTTTTTCTAAATTTGATAATATCGTCTTCTTTAATTTCATGTAGGGTTGTTTGTCGTAATAGTCCATGCTCTTCTAGTTTATTTTTTAGTAATCCGAGCGCAAGCTTTCCACCATAAATTGGAATGTTCACTTGTCGGAGAAGATAAGGTATTCCACCAATGTGATCTTCATGCCCGTGGGTAATGAACAAGCCTTTTATCTTTTCTACATTTTTAACTAAATAAGTATAGTCAGGTATTACATAATCAATCCCTAATAATTCATCTTCAGGAAATTTAATTCCCGCATCAATTAAGATTATTTCATCTTGGAACTGAACGCCATAAGTATTTTTTCCGATTTCCCCTAAACCGCCAAGGGCAAAAACTGCTGTTTGATCATTTTTCACAA
The DNA here is from genome assembly GCF_058781025.1 of Heyndrickxia sp. FW510-T9. Lineage (NCBI taxonomy): Bacteria > Bacillati > Bacillota > Bacilli > Caryophanales > Bacillaceae > Heyndrickxia > Heyndrickxia sp. FW510-T9. The sequence continues at coordinate 13,751 of NZ_JBYSWK010000001.1, forward strand.
ATTTCATATAGTTACCTAATCTCCGTTACTTTAAAATATTCTTGCTGCTTCTCATATTCAAGATATGCTCCTTGAATAAGTTGGACAAATTCAATATTGATTTGACGGTCTTTTAATAATTGGCGTGCCTCACGTTCCGAATTTACTTCTAAGAATATTGTTTTTGTTTTTTCTCTTACTGGTACTTCATACTTACTATCTTGGTAATAAACTTTGTACATTTTTTTCTCTCCTAACTCCGAATCAATTGTAACTTTTTCTATTATATAAAAAGTTAACAAGATTTTCATGTTATTTTTAATATAAGTTTTAACAATAAAGGTAAATTATAAAGAATAAGTCCCTACTCGAGAGGGACAAATCATTATCCGTACTTAGATGTAAAGCTTTCCTGTCAAATTGTTGTTTAAGACTTTGCAAAATTTCTAATAAAGTTTCGTGTCGGGGCATCACTTCTTATATAAAGATACCCATTTTATAGTTGAAAGTAAATTATATTAGGTTTTTGTTTAGAAAACGACTGTAAATAAGAAAAGAGTCTTTTAAGCTATTTGTTTTTTTCTTAGTAAATCATTCCATTGTTTAACTAGCTTTTTTTTTAGCTTTTTTAACATGGTGGTTCACTCCTACCTATTATTTTAATGAATTCTACAGGAAAGTAAAGGCGATCAAGAATTTCTATTAATAGTATATGTAATAATACAAGCTTTTTTCTTGGATATTAATGGATTACAATTAGGAAATTGACAAATAGGGTGGAAACATATAGGGTAAATGGCGAAGAAAAATTCATTATGAACAGAATAGATAGATTGGGGTTATTAATGTGAATAAAATAGTTTTTTTTGATATAGATGGTACATTATTAGATCATGAAAAAGCACTTCCTACATCAACGAAAGAAGCAATCTTTGAACTTAAGAAAAACGGAGTTTATGTAGCTATTGCTACTGGTAGAGCACCATTTATGTTTGAACATATCAGAAGTGAACTAGAAATTGAATCATATGTTAGCTTTAATGGTCAGTATGTTGTGTTTGAAAATGAGGTAATATATAAAAATCCACTAAAAACAGACTTGTTACATTCACTAGTTGATTCTTCAAAGTCCCTCATGCACCCATTAGTTTTTTTAAATGAAAAATCGATGAAATCAAATATTCCATTCCATGATTCCATACAAACAAGTATGGAAAGCTTGAAATTGATGCAGCCGGAATATGAACCAAATTTTTATAAAGATACAGAAATATATCAATCATTACTCTTCTGTGAAGAAAAAGATGAAAACTACTATAAAGATCATTTTCCAGAAATTTTATTTTTACGCTGGCATGAATTTTCAATGGATGTTATACCAAAAGGCGGATCAAAAGCAGAAGGGATAAAAAAAATGATAGAGAGAATCGGTTTTGAACTTTCTGATGTCTTCGCATTTGGAGATGGTTTAAACGATATTGAAATGTTGAACGCAGTAGGTACCGGGGTCGCAATGGGGAATGCAAGTGAGATTGTAAAAAGAAGTGCTGATATGGTTACAAATGATGTAGCGGATAATGGGATTTATAACGGATTAAAAAAACTTAACCTTATATAAACATTGTTGGTTTTAAAATTGATTTGATACAAATCTATCAAAAGCTGTCATATCTATTAATTTCCTGCATACATTTTAACAGAACCTAATTCCATTATGAATCGAATAAAATTCCTACTATTGTAAAAGTTGTGAGTTATCTATATAGTAAATTAGCAGTAATATAAGGAGGAAAACTTGTGGTAATGTTTCGGTTCTTGTTGATTTGTATTAGTCTATGTATTGTTTTAACAGGATGTCAATCGAGACCAGAGGAAAAAATTTATCATATCCTAGAAGACACGGTTTCGCAGGAAAAAGGATTTCAAAGCCAACAGTCACCTTTAGCAAAACTTGAATCGGAAGAAACAAATATCTTTGAGCAAATTATGGATTTAGGAATGAATAATTATCAAGAAGTAGTGAAACTTTCAGATAAAGCATTGCAAAATTTACTGGAAAGAAAAGATAGAATGGAAAAGGAACAAGCGTCAATGCTCTCCTCTCAAAGAGAATTTCAGAAAATGAAAACGATAATTTCCGAGTTAAAAGATCAAAATTTAAAAGAAGAAGCTTCTGAATTATATGATATTATGGAAATGCGCTATGAAACACATGAAAAGCTTTATAATTCCTATATTGCTGGCCTAGATGCTGACCAAAAATTATATGAATTATTAAAACAAAAAAATGTTCCATTAAACAATCTAGAAACGCAAATAAACGCGACCAATAAATCGTTTTCTACAGTAATGACGGCAAATAAAAAATTTAATTCAGCAACAAAAACTTATAATGAGAAGAAACTAGAATTTTATAAGAACGCTGGCATTAAAAAAAAATCTTAACAAAAACAGGGAAAATGCTCTCTGTTTTTTTATTTTCAATTATTATAGTACAGAGGTATTTTTTGGACTAGTACAGTTTTTTGGTTGAATTGGTGATGAATTGAAATATTATGTTAGAAAAGTATTATTTATATGGTTCAATTAATTGACTGGTAAAAAAATATGATGTAATCTATTAGGGAAATAAAAGATTGTATTAATGATTTGTGATATTTTATTAATACAGTTTACTTAATGTAAAGGTTTACTACTTTAATATGTTTTTATCGATAAAAAGGTTAGAAGAAAACATTATTTCATGTTGTTTTTGGGTAACCTATTTTTGTATGTTGTCTCACATATCCACCATAATAAATACAACCCATGATATTCTTGTAAAGCGGGAATTGTGTGGCTCATCTAAAACGTATTAAGGGATCGTTACTAATTTAAAACATTACTTTTTATAAGAAAGGAAGAGGTGACTTTAGAATGGCTTCAACAAAAAAAGCACCATTAGACCCGAAAAAGACACTCGAAAACATTGAAAAGCAATTTGAGATGTTTCAGATCTTAAATGAAAATGGTGAAGTTGTAAATGAATCTGCAGAACCTAATCTATCAGATGAACAACTTCAAGAATTAATGCGTCGTATGGTATATACTCGTATCCTTGATCAAAGATCTATTTCATTAAACAGACAAGGACGTCTAGGTTTCGTTGCACCTACAGCAGGACAAGAGGCTTCCCAAATCGCATCTCATTATGCATTAGAGAAAGAAGACTTTATTCTACCAGGATATCGTGATGTACCACAAATTATTTGGCATGGATTACCATTATATCAAGCGTTTCTATGGTCTCGCGGACATTTCGGTGGGATGCAAATTCCTGAAGGTGTAAACATTTTGCCTCCACAAATTATTATTGGTGCACAATATGTTCAAGCAGCTGGTGTTGCCCTAGGTATTAAAAAGCGTGGTAAAAAAGCTGTTGCTATTACATATACAGGTGACGGTGGATCATCACAAGGGGATTTCTATGAAGGAATTAACTTTGCTGGTGCTTACAATGCTCCTGCAATATTTATTGTTCAAAATAACCAATTTGCAATCTCAACTCCACGTGAAAAGCAAACGGCTGCTAAAACAATTGCTCAAAAAGCGGTTGCTGCTGGAATTGCTGGGCAATTAGTGGATGGTATGGATCCATTAGCAGTTTATGTGTCCGTAAAAGAAGCTCGCGAGCGTGCAATTAATGGTGAAGGACCAACCTTAATAGAAACTTTATGCTACCGTTACGGTCCTCATACTATGGCCGGAGACGATCCTACTCGTTATCGTACTTCTGAAATGGATAATGAATGGGAGAAAAAAGATCCTTTAGTACGCTTCCGTAAGTATTTGGAAAATAAAGGTTTATGGAATGAAGAAAAGGAAAATGAAATTATTGAACAGGCAAAAGAAGATATTAAAGTAGCAATCAAAAAAGCTGATGATACACCTAAACAAAAGGTTACAGATTTGATCTCTATTATGTATGAAGAGCTTCCTGCTAATCTAAAAGAACAAAATGATATATATAAAGCAAAGGAGTCGAAATAAGCCATGGCGCAAATGACAATGATTCAAGCAATTACCGATGCATTACGTACTGAGTTGAAAAACGATGAGAATGTATTGGTATTCGGTGAAGACGTTGGCGTTAACGGCGGCGTATTCCGTGCGACAGAAGGTCTTCAAAAAGAATTTGGGGAAGAAAGAGTATTTGATACACCACTAGCGGAATCTGGAATCGGTGGTCTTGCTATCGGTTTGACATTACAAGGGTATCGTCCAGTTCCAGAAATTCAATTTTTCGGATTTCTATATGAAGTAATTGACTCGGTAAATGGTCAAATGGCTCGTTGGCGTTATCGTACAGGCGGCACATTGAATGCTCCTATCACTATCCGTTCTCCATTCGGTGGTGGTGTTCATACACCTGAACTTCACGCTGATAGCTTAGAAAGTCTTGTTGCTTCACAACCAGGATTAAAAGTAGTTATTCCTTCTACACCATATGATGCAAAAGGACTACTTATTTCAGCTATTCGTGACAACGACCCAGTGATTTACTTAGAGCATATGAAGTTATACCGTTCATTCCGTCAAGAAGTACCTGAAGGTGAATATACGATTCCAATTGGTAAAGCCGAAGTAAAACGTGAAGGGAAAGACCTTTCCATTATTACTTATGGAGCGATGGTTCATGAATCAATCAAAGCTGCTGAAGAGCTTGAAAAAGAAGGATATTCAGTAGAAGTAGTGGATTTACGTACTGTTTGTCCACTTGATATAGAAACAATTATTGCTTCTGTAGAAAAAACAAATCGAGCTATTGTTGTTCAAGAAGCACAAAAACAGGGTGGTATTGCAGCTAATGTTGTGGCTGAGATTAATGAACGTGCTATTTTAAGTCTTGAAGCACCTGTATTACGTGTTACAGCACCTGATACAGTGTATCCATTCTCACAAGCAGAATCTGTTTGGCTTCCTAATCACAAGGATATTATGGAAACAGCTAAAAAAGTACTTACATTCTAAGTGCAAATGCGTAAGCGCCTTGCTCATCGGCGTATGGATTTCGTAGTCTTCGACTGAGATAAAGGAAACACAGCGAGGTAGTTCACGAGCTGATGTTGACTTATCGTAGGGAGAAGACGTAGAAATCCACTAGCCGATAGGCGCTAAAGCTAGACGTGGAAGGGCTATGGACTTTAAAAATATTCAATAGGAGGGTGAACAACATTGTCATTCGAATTTAGATTACCAGACATTGGTGAAGGTATTCATGAAGGTGAAATCGTTAAATGGTTTGTTAAGCCTGGCGATAAAATAAATGAAGATGATGTACTTTGTGAAGTACAAAACGATAAAGCGGTAGTTGAAATTCCATCTCCAGTTGCGGGAACAGTGGAAGAGGTTCTTGTGGAAGAAGGAACAGTTGCAATTGTTGGCGATGTCCTTATAAAATTTGACGCTCCTGGCTATGAGGATCTGAAGTTTAAGGGTGATCATGGAGAGGAAGAAAAGAAAGCAGAAGAAAAAGCAGAACCAGTAAAAACGGAAGTTCCTACTACAGAAGCTACTGAAGAAGTACCACAAGCCACTGATGTGGATCTAAATCGTCGCGTTATTGCAATGCCTTCTGTTCGTAAATATGCTCGTGAAAAAGGTGTGGATATTCGCCAAGTCTCAGGTTCAGGAAATAACGGACGTATTCAAAAGGAAGATATCGATGCATTTGCAAGCGGTGGAAACAAAGTAGTAAATGAGCAAGCAGAAGCACCACAAGCTACTGAAGAAAAAGCTACACCAGCTGCTGCAAAAGTAGTGATTCCTGAAGGTGAATTCCCTGAAACTCGTGAAAAAATGAGTGGAATCCGTAAAGCAATTGCAAAGGCAATGGTAAATTCAAAGCATACAGCACCACATGTTACATTAATGGATGAAGTAGATGTTACGAAACTAGTTGCACATCGTAAGAAGTTCAAAGAAGTAGCTGCTGAAAAAGGAATTAAGCTTACATTCTTGCCTTACGTTGTAAAAGCGCTTGTTAGTGCTCTTCGTGAGTTCCCTACTTTAAATACATCGATTGATGATGAAGCAGGAGAAATTATTCAAAAGCATTATTATAACATAGGTATCGCAGCAGATACAGATAAAGGTTTATTAGTTCCAGTAGTGAAAAATGCAGATCGTAAATCCGTATTTTCTGTTTCAAGTGAAATTAATGAACTTGCTACAAAAGCACGTGAAGGCAAGTTAGCTCCAAATGAAATGAAAGGTGCATCTTGCACAATTACGAATATTGGTTCTGCTGGCGGCCAATGGTTTACTCCTGTTATCAATCATCCAGAAGTTGCAATTCTTGGTATTGGTCGAATTGCAGAAAAACCTGTAGTAAAAAATGGTGAAATTGTAGCAGCACCTGTGTTAGCATTATCTTTGAGCTTTGATCATCGAATTATCGATGGTGCTACCGCTCAACATGCTCTTAACCAAATTAAGCGCTTGTTGAACGATCCAGAATTATTATTAATGGAGGCGTAATAAAATGGTAGTTGGAGATTTTCCTATTGAAACAGAAACGATAGTAATCGGTGCTGGCCCTGGTGGATACGTTGCAGCAATACGTGCAGCACAACTTGGTCAAAAAGTGACAATTGTTGAAAAAGAAAATCTTGGTGGAGTATGCTTAAATGTTGGTTGTATTCCTTCCAAGGCATTAATTAATGCGGGACACCGCTATGAAACAGCAAAACATTCTGATGATATTGGTATTTCAGCAGAGAATGTAACAGTAGACTTTTCTAAAGTACAAGCTTGGAAAGGTACAGTTGTAAATAAGTTAACAAGTGGTGTAGAAGGTCTTTTAAAAGGGAATAAAGTTAACATCGTAAAAGGTGAAGCATATTTTGTTGATGCTAACACATTACGTGTTATGGACGAAAACTCTGCGCAAACTTATACGTTTAAAAATGCAATAATTGCTACAGGTTCTCGCCCGATTGAAATTCCAACTTTCAAATATTCAAAACGTGTAATTGATTCAACAGGTGCACTTAATTTACCTGAAGTTCCAAAGAAATTAGTTATTATTGGCGGCGGGGTTATTGGTGTTGAGCTTGGTTCAGCATATGCAAACTTCGGTACTGAAGTAACAATTCTTGAAGGAAGTGCGGAATTATTTGCTGGAGCTTTTGAAAAGCAAATGACTACAATTGTTTCTAAAAACTTGAAGAAAAAAGGTGCCGAAATCGTTACAAATGCTATGGCAAAAGGCGTTGTAGAAAACGAAGACGGTGTTATAGTTACTTACGAAGCAAAAGGCGAAGAAAAATCAGTGGAAGCTGATTATGTACTAGTAACAGTTGGTCGCCGTCCTAATACAGATGAAATGGGTCTTGAGCAAGTTGGTATTGAAATGGCCGAACGTGGACTTATCAAAATTGATAAGCAATGTCGTACGAACGTACCAAATATTTATGCTATTGGAGATGTCGTTGTTGGTCCTGCCTTGGCACATAAAGCATCTTACGAAGCAAAAATTGCAGCAGAAGCAATTGCTGGACATCCTTCTGTAATCGATTATCTTGGTCTTCCAGCTGTTGTATTCTCAGAGCCAGAATTAGCTACTGTAGGTTATACAGAGAAACAAGCTAAAGATGAGGGTATTGAAGTTGTTGCAGCTAAATTCCCATTCGCTGCTAATGGCCGTGCACTTGCATTAAATAGCACAGATGGATTCTTAAAATTAGTTACTCGTAAAGAAGATGGCTTAGTTATCGGCGGTCAAGTAGCTGGAACTAGTGCATCCGATATGATTGCTGAAATCGGTCTTGCTATTGAAGCAGGTATGACTGCTGAAGATATTGCTATGACAATTCATGCCCATCCAACATTAGGTGAAATCACTATGGAAGCTGCAGAAGTAGCTCTTGGAACACCTATTCACATAATTAAATAAGCAGACAAATAAAAGCATCCTCCTGGATGCTTTTATTTGTTATTCAGTTTTAAAATTGACTGCTTTACGCATATAATAGGATTATTAATAGAATTCATCTAAAATCCGATGGTGATAAAATGAAAAACTATGTGGCCTTTTTATTTCAATTAATTGTGTGGAGCGGTTTTACTTTCGCTGAGTGGCTTTCGAACCGGGACCATTTGCTTTATAAGGTCCTTATGTTTCTTGTGTTTTTGTACTTAGCATTTTTATTGACTAGAATGATTGTGAAATCTAATCGTGCAACGATTTTTATTACTATTGCAAGTCTATCTGCTTATTTTTTACTCCAGTTTTTCCTACATCAAATGTTACCTTCCAGAATGGCTTTTTTATCATAAAAAATGCAATAAAACATCTAATTAACAAAATGTGTTATACAATTTGTTCTTGAAATCTCTAATGTGATATATTATTATATTAATTAGGAAATAAAGCGCTTTCAATAATTCTTGATAATAGGCTCTTTTTTTAAAACTTTGTTGTTTTTGTAATCGATAAACTAATAAATTATTTCATTCTGCATTAGTGGGTAATCTTTTCTAAAAAGGATGCTCCGAAACCAATTATTACTTGGAATTAAAATCAAAGTACGCCAAAGCAATAATTTAATCGAAAAATGGCCTGGAGGGAGAATGAAATGGGGACGATTGTTTGTCAATCTTGTAACACAGTAATTGATCATTTTGAGGATGAAAAAGTAAGTATCCTTTATTCGAACTGCAAAACATGTTGTGACCAAGACGATAAACAAGATGCATAGAAGAATTGATGTAAGAGTGTATGTGTCGATGCACTCTCTTTTTTTTGGTCAACAAAAAACTCCCCGTTTAAGGGGAGAACAGTTTAGCGAATAGCCCTATATTCTTTAATAACTCTTAAGGTTTTTAATTCAAAATCCTCTGGCCCTTGAACAGGTAAACCAACCTCAATGTTCTTTTGAATATATTTTAAATTTTCTTCAGTTATGATTTCTCCGGGGATGAATATCGGGATTCCTGGAGGGTAGACCATAATAAATTCCGCACTTATTCTTCCGACTGATTCTTCAAAAGGAACTACCTCTGTTTCCGCATAAAATGCCTCTCTTGGCGATAATGCCAACAAAGGAATGTCTGGAAGCATTATTTCATTATGAACCAAACCAGAAAGATGTGAAAATTGTTTTGATAATTCCTGAAGAGCAGTGACCAACAAATTAGCTTCTTTCTCCGTGTCACCAGGAGTAATAAGACAAAGAATATTATATAGATCTGATAATTCGACTTCAATATTATAAACCTCACGGAGCCACTTCTCTGCATCAAAACCAGTAATTCCTAAATCTTTTACGGAAATAATAAGTTTTGTTGGATCATAATCAAAAGTAGCTTTTGTACCTAAAATTTCTTTTCCGACACAATATAAGTGATCAATTTCATTTATTTGCGAACGAATTGAGTTCGCCAAATGAATGGTGCGGTCTATTAATTGTTTTCCCTCTGTCGCCAATCTTCGTCTTGCTACATCAAGTGAAGCTAATAACAGATAAGAAGTCGATGTAGTTGTAAGCATGCTTAAGATTGTCTGTACCCGATTAGCAGATACAAGTCCCTCGCGTACATTTAACACCGAGCTCTGTGTTAAAGAACCACCTAGCTTATGTACACTTGTTGCGGCCATATCTGCCCCTGCTTGCATTGCGGAAATTGGCAGATCTTCATGAAAATGAATATGAACACCATGTGCTTCATCAACAAGAACAGGAACTTGATAGGAATGGGCGATTTCTACAATCTTCTTTAGATCGGCTGCCACGCCAAAATAAGTAGGATTTATTACTAATACACCTTTTGCATCAGGATTTTGCTGCAATGCTTTTGAAACTGATTCAGTTGTAATTCCATGTGATATTCCTAATTTCGGATCAATTTCAGGATGAATAAATACGGGAGTTGCTCCGGAAAATACAATTGCCGACATAACAGATTTATGGACATTTCTAGGCACGATAATTTTTTCACCAGGGCCGCAAACTGCCATTACCATCGTCATAATTGCCCCACTTGTCCCTTGAACGGAAAAAAAAGTATGATCAGCTCCAAATGCTTCAGCTGCCAAAACTTGCGCTTTCATAATCATTCCCTTTGGTTGATGTAAATCATCAAGCGGCGAAATATTAATTAAATCAATCGATAATGCGTTATCACCGATAAAATTTCGAAATTCAGGGTCAATCCCATTCCCTTTTTTATGACCTGGTATATGGAATTGTACTGGGTTCTTTTTAGCATGTTCGACTAACCCAGTAAATAAAGGAGTTTCATATTGTGACAATGTGTTATACACCTCTTCATCAAAAATAAAATTTCTTTTTTATTATTGCACATAACTTGAGTATTTCCTTTTTGAATTATATATGCTGTTTACATTTTATTATTGTTTTTCGTAATTTGTATAGATTCCTAATAAGTTTTAGATTTTGGACATCTTTTCTTAATAGGATTCCCCATTCTAAAACAGAATAAAAAATTTGTGAGATTTACGCTAACAAAAACAACAAAGTTATATGAAAAGAACAATACATAAAACAAATGAATTATAGCATTTAACCCCTTTTTTGCAAATAGTTTATTATCCACATAAGAATTATTTATAATAGAGAAGAGGTAATATGGAGGGAGAGATTTGGATGAAATGGGAAACAAGGGTTACAGAAATATTTAGTATAAAATACCCCATAATACAGGGCGGTTTAGCTTATCTAGCATATGCTGAGCTTGCTGCGGCTGTTTCAAATGCAGGAGGACTTGGACAGATTACAGCAATGTCTTTAGATGGCCCAGAAAAGCTAAGAGAAGAAATACAAAAAGTTAAAAGACTTACAAATAAACCTTTTGGCGTGAATTTTGCAATCGGACAGCATGGTAGACCTTTTTCACATTTTGTGGATGTAGCTATCGAAGAAAAGGTTCCAGTTGTTTCGGTAACAGGTGGGAATCCAACTCCCTTTTTCCAGCAATTAGAAGGAGTTAATGTGAAGAAACTCGTATTAGTTGCAGCTAAAAAGCAAGCACAAAAAGCAGAAAGCTTAGGTGCTGATGCCGTGATGGTGGTAGGTAATGAGGGAGGTGGACATTTAGGGAAAGATGAAATCGGTACATTTGTCCTCGTACCACAAGTGGTAGATGCAGTTGAAATCCCAGTAATTGCATCTGGAGGAATTGGGGATGGCAGGGGGCTAATGGCAGCATTAAGCTTGGGAGCAGAAGGTGTTGAAATGGGAACACGATTTATTGCAACGAAAGAATGTGTTCATGCATCTGATGTATATAAAAAAGCATTAATAGAAGGAGATGAAACAAATACAGTTGTTATAAAAAAATCGCTTGGTACACCTGCCCGTGCCATTATGAATAATTGGACGGATCAAATTCTTAATATTGAGAAAAACGAAGGTGGTTATGAGGCGTTAAAAACATACATAAGCGGTGCAGCAAACAAAAATTATATTTATAATGGTAAAGTTGAGGAAGGCTTTGCTTGGGCCGGTCAAGTGATGGGACTTATTAAGGACGTACCAACCGTAGCAGAGCTTTTTGAACGAATCATGAAGCAAGCAGAAATAATCCGTAATAATTGGTCAAACTAAAAATAATTGAAATGAAGAGAGTTGGTGTTATGATGGAATATCAATATCCATTTGATACAGATTGGAATACAAAGGAAGTAGTGGATGTCATTCAATTTTTTGAAGCAATTGAATTGGCATATGAGAAAGGGATAGAACGTGAGACAATAATGAAAAAATATCGACGTTTCAAAGAAATTGTTCCTGGAAAAGCAGAGGAAAAGAAATATTGTAATGAATTTGAAAAAGAGAGTGGTTATTCCTCTTATCAGGTAATGAAGAAAGCGAAAGAAATGGAGCCTGGGAAGTTAATTAAAATGTAAACCGCAGCATCCCGCTGCGGTTTTATCCTGCCTCCAATTTTTCTTTAATTGGTTTGTTAAATTGTATATAGGGGTACTAAGCTATTAAAGGTTTCTTGGATTGTATGCAATATCTGTTCACCGCTCATTTTTACTGCTATCTCTTTTGGAATATTTATTCCACATAAGATCTCAGCTTTTTTAATGGTTTGCACACGTTTAAACAATTGAAGCAAGTCAGTTTTACTCATTTCACTCATTGATGTTGCATCCGGCTTCATATGATCACCTGACCAAACGAAGGTAGAAGGGATCATTCTAAAAATATTATCAATGTTTTTCTCGAACTTTTCACCATATTCCGTCTTATTTGGTGCTTCATATATAATAGCAAACCATACAAAAAGATGTGTATGCCAAAGGCCTATTTGAAAATGTGGCAGCATTTTATACCCACGTTTATTATTTGCAAAAGCAACCCAAGTATCTTTCGGTGGATTGATTGTCCTGCGTGCATGCTTTGCTACATGCGGAAACATTTCTTCACCTGTTAATACACTTAAGGTGGGGGCAAAGTGTGCACCAATAAGCTCTAATTTGGGTCTTAAGGTGGAAATTAACTTTTCCATCCTTGCTTCTAACCCATCTATTAAAAATAAATCAAAATCTTCGTTTGTAAATCCATTAAACTTCATTTGTACACCTCTTTTGCAATCATGGTTGTTTTTCTAATAAATTGCTGCTTAAGGTTCACTGTAAAAATCCTAGAACATTTTTAGTTTTGGGCATCTTTTCTTTAAGAAATATTCAATTCTGTAGCCGAATAAAAAAATCACGATATTTTTAGTTTTAAAACAGCAAAGTTTAGAAAAGAGCCTTCCATGACAATATTCTATCATAATTAGTTGCACTTCAAACAAATTTGTCTCGAAATTCTTCTTACTAGGTAAAAACACATTTTAGTTGCAACCTTTTATTTTAAACATACAATATCGAAAGGAAATATTTGAACAATTCGTTAATATACAAAGGTTCCCTTGGCATTATTAGATTTTAATTAATCATAAAAAGAGAGAGCGGATTATTAAGTTTATGGAAGGGAAGTGAATTTCATGAAACAAGTAATGAGTACATCCAAAAAGAAAAAGCATGATCTTGAACGGATTGCAGTATTAAGATTAGAACTAGATTATGAACTAGCCGTACTTTATGAAGCTATTCAGGAAAACGATGAAGCGATGAAAACAAAGTCAAAAATGAAATTAGAAAAAATTAGAGATGAACTCCTTAAAATGAAAGCTATATGATGATAATGCAGTGGTTAAGGTTTCATTCTTTTCCTCATCTGATTGGATGGGGTTCGTTTTTGTGAGTATCAGTCGATGGTTTTCCTACATAAAAGGAGCAGTAAACTTGAAATAGAAATCATTTTCCATTAAGCTAAATTTACATTTAGGTACGGCACTTTTCTTATATTTGTTACTTTAATAAGTAGAAAATTTATATAGTTTCTAATTTATAATATAGAGATATTTTTTAAAGAAAAGATGCCATGAAGCGATAAGTTATTAGGATTTAAATCAATTTACGAATAGCAATAATTAATATGAATAAAGCTTAGCAATGAATGTCTGGAGGATGAGGGTGCTGATGGATTGGGAGCAAGTAAATAGAAATGTAATGGATTGGATAAAAGAAGCGGGAAAAGAAATATTAGACTCGTTTACTCATACATTGCAGATTCAAACAAAATCGGATAGAAATGATCTAGTAACAAATATGGATAAACAAATTGAGCAATTATTTATTAAAAGGATTCGAGCAGCATATCCTGAACATCACATCTTAGGGGAAGAAGGCTACGGTGAAACATTACATAATACAGATGGAGTTATTTGGATTATTGATCCGATAGATGGAACGGTTAATTTTGTTCATCAACAACGCAATTTTTCTATATCTATTGGAATTTATGAAAATGGGGTTGGAAAATTAGGATATATTTATGATGTAGTCCATAATGAACTGTATCATGCTATAGCTGGTAATGGTGCTTATTTTAATGGTAATAAACTACCAAAGCTTGGAACACCACAACTATCAGATGCCATTATCGGGATAAATGCAACATGGTTGATTGCAAATAGACATGTTCCAACCGAAAATTTACAAAAGCTAGTATGTGATGTCCGTTCCACGAGATCCTTAGGTTCTGCTGCTCTAGAGATGGCTTATATCGCAACTGGTAGGTTTGATGCCTATATTTCAATGAGATTGTCGCCTTGGGATTTTGCCGCTGGTAAGATTCTTGTAGAAGAACTTGGAGGAATACTAACAACTGTTAAGGGAGATCCATTAGATATATTACATGGAAGTACTGTATTGGTAAGTAAGCCCGGACTGCATCAAAATATTTTAGATGAATATTTATTGAAATAAAGAGGAGGGGAATCGCTTGATTCCCCTCCTCTGACTCTGTCTAATCTCAAGCAGCGATGCTTCCACTTTTCTTATAGTTTTCCTTCTTCCCTCCATTTTTTCTTAGTTTTAAAACCAAATCCTAATACCACTATTAATAATACGATGCAAATAACAAATCCAAGTATACTTTGATTCCCGATTGCAACCCCAATACCTATCATGAACACAGCTGCAGCGAATGCATAAAGTAGGAATATCCATTTTATTTCTTTCATTTTTTAGTTCCTCCGTTTTCATTTTCTTTTATCAACATCTATTTTATAGAAAAAGTTTCTGCTTTTCTAGTCGCTGTGATATAATACATAGGTTGGAGATATACTAAGGCTGTTCTCGTATAAATTGTTGCTTTTCGTAATTTGTATTTAAATACTAATTTAGACTTTGCTTCGGGACATCTTTTCTTAAAAAGATACCTATTTTAAGTTGAATCGAAAAGTTTATAAGTTTTCCTTTTTACAAATGCAACAAAGTTTAAGAAAAGAGCCATTACTAATTATGATCGTTTTTAGGTCAGGAGGAACAACTTTGAATAGAAGAGAAGATTTAAGAAATATAGCCATTATTGCCCACGTTGACCACGGTAAAACAACACTTGTGGATCAACTATTAAAGCAATCAGGCACATTCCGTACGAATGAACAAGTGGCTGAACGTGCGATGGATTCTAATGATTTAGAGCGTGAAAGAGGAATTACAATCCTTGCAAAAAATACAGCCATTCAATATAAAGATAAAAAAATCAATATTATGGACACACCTGGACATGCCGATTTCGGTGGCGAAGTAGAACGAATTATGAAAATGGTTGACGGTGTATTATTGGTTGTTGACGCATATGAAGGATGTATGCCTCAAACTCGCTTTGTATTGAAAAAAGCGCTCGAACAAAATCTTACACCAATTGTAGTTGTAAATAAAATTGACCGTGATTTCGCCCGCCCAGAGGAAGTAGTGGACGAGGTTATTGAATTATTTATTGAATTGGACGCAAACGAAGATCAATTAGAATTCCCAGTGATTTATGCTTCTGGTATTAATGGAACTGCAAGCAGCACACCAGATAAGCAAGATGAGAATATGGAAGTTTTATTTGATACGATTGTGGAACATATTCCAGCTCCAATTGATAATCGTGAGGAGCCATTACAATACCAAGTGGCACTATTAGATTACAATGATTATGTTGGTCGAATTGGAATCGGACGTATTTTCCGTGGAACAATGAAAGTGGGAGAACAAGTTGCATTAATGAAATTGGACGGTTCTGTAAAGCAATTTCGTGTATCAAAATTGTTTGGTTTCTTCGGATTAAAACGTCTTGAAATTCAAGAAGCTTATGCAGGAGATCTTGTCGCAGTATCTGGCATGGAAGATATCAATGTTGGTGAAACAGTTTGCCCAATTGATCATCAAGATGCACTTCCGCCACTAAGAATTGATGAACCTACATTACAAATGACGTTCATCGTAAATAATAGCCCATTTGCAGGAAGAGAAGGAAAATTTGTTACTGCTCGTAAAATTGAAGAAAGATTACGTGCTCAACTTCAAACAGATGTTAGTTTGAAAGTTGATAATACCGATTCACCTGACGCATGGGTTGTATCTGGTCGCGGGGAATTGCATCTCTCAATTTTAATTGAAAATATGCGTCGCGAAGGATTCGAGCTTCAAGTTTCGAAACCTGAGGTTATTGTAAGGGAAATTGATGGTGTTCGTTGTGAACCAATCGAACGTGTTCAAATTGATATTCCTGAGGAAAATACTGGTGCGATTATTGAATCAATGGGCTCACGTAAAGGTGAAATGTTGGACATGGTTAATAATGGGAATGGTCAAGTTCGTTTGATCTTTAATGTTCCAGCAAGGGGCTTAATTGGGTATTCAACAGAGTTTATGACATTAACTCGTGGTTATGGAATTTTGAATCATACATTTGACAGCTATCAGCCAATGCAGCCTGGAAAAGTAGGAGGTCGCCATCAAGGTGTGCTTGTCTCTATGGAAACAGGAAAAACAACAACATATGGAATTATGCAAGTAGAGGATAGAGGTACCATTTTCGTGGAGCCTGGTACAGAAATCTATGAAGGTATGATTGTTGGTGAAAATACGCGAGAAAATGATCTTACTGTTAATATTACAAAAGTAAAACATGCGACAAATGTCCGTTCAGCAACCAAAGATCAAACTTCTGTAATCAAAAAGCCACGTATCATGTCTCTTGAAGAGGCTTTAGAATATCTTAATGATGATGAGTATTGTGAAGTAACACCAGAATCCATTCGCTTACGTAAAAAGATATTAAATAAAAATGAACGTGAAAAAGTAGCTAAAAAGCAAAAACTTGCAGAAATGAAATAATTTCAGTAAGGTTAATAAATGAAATAATGTTATGGTTAAGATGTGAGAAAATTTCTCACATCTTATTAATAGCTAATACTTTATGTTCGTTTATCTAATTAAAACAGAAAGGAGTAATGAACTTGCCGAGCACAAATGTTCATGAAAGACTTTCTTTCTTTGCATCTCTATATCAGGTTGATAAGCATCCTTCCATGGGAATGTGGCTGCTTTACTTAACGATTATTGCATTATGTATATTAGTATTTAAACTTGGATTTGCGAAGAAGCTACCATTACTAAAGTCAGCAGTCATTTACATTTTCTTAATTTTGGGTTGTACGATATTAACATTTTTAGGAATATTTTTGCCAATTACTGAAGGGTTAGTTGTCGCAAGCCTAATCTTAATTATTTACAAAATTCGTTTGCACAATCAGAAAAAAGCAGAGGCACAAAAAGATATATAAAAACCCGCCAAGACCATTGGCGGGTTTTTATATATCTTCAGAATGTAAATTGCTCGTCCTTGCTGCCAGCCTTGTCAATGTTTTTTCTGTTATTCTATCATGGCAATCATCACACATATATGTATGAATAGGACGGTTTTTTAAGCGCTTGGCAATTAATGTGTCATCATCAATCGTTTCCATTTTATCACATAAAATGCATTTCACTTTCATTCGCGTTACACCTCAAATACCGTTCTCCTTAATTTTAAGTCCCTTTTAGTATACCATGAGTAAACACGAAAGGCTGCTTACATTTTAAATGTTATATTGCGTCCTTATTTATAAATTCTAATTAGGATCGGGGCATCTTTTCTTAAAAGATTTTTACAATAATAACTCAAATAGAGTTGTAACCAAGAATTTTCGTATACAAAAGTAACGAAGTTTAAGAAAAGTTATTTTTTGTGATTCGATTGTTCTTCCTGTTGCTTTTCAAGTTTCCGTTCACTAGGACGATTCAAATCTTGTTGTGAATTATCAAGAGCTTTATCAGGGTTTTTTGCTGGGATAATATTTTTTGGAATTTCAGGCATTAATCTCCCTGCAATATCAGCAAGTTCACGGATAATACCTTGTCCTGGCTTGCCATTCCGTATATCCATAGCGATTTCTTTTAGTCGTGCAGTAATGTCCGGGTCAGCTACAACGATTGACTCTGCCCCATAAGGATCGTGCTTTAAACTTTCAGCGACTGAATACTTTATCGTTCCTACTTGTGAGCGTTCAAGGTTGGCGTCAATATCAATTCCTACAATCGCATATTTTCCAAAAACAACAGCAGTAGCTTCTCTTACTCCGGGTACATCACTAGCCAATTGAACTAGTCTTTTGGAAATTGCTTGTCCGCTTTTTCGATCCACATTCTTGGTAGTATTATTCTTCATTGAAACAGGCTGAGGTGTGTTTCTTTGATTATTTTCAACTACACCATTTCGTGGGGTACAAGAAGTCAATAGTATAAGAAGACCAATAAATAAACATATTTTTTGCAAAACTCAATACCTCCTGCGATTGCCTTTTCTTTATCCAGTTCCAGCGCCTATCGGCTAGCGGATTTCTCCGTCTCCTCCCTACGATAAGTCAACATCAGGTGAAATTTGAAGTGCCAATTTCAATAGTTCGTGAACTGCCTCACTGTGTTTCCTTTATCTCAGTCGAAGACCACGAAATCCGTACGCCGATGTGCAAGGCGCTTCCACTTTTATTTATATTGTGCAATTTTCTTCTATCTTTATTCGTTCATTCATATATTTTAGCAATGTCCGTCCACTTCTAATGAACCGGATGAAGAGAATAATCATAAGATAAATTAATCCAATGAGGAGCAGGAGGCATCAATTTGAAAAAAATATATGTGTTAGATACGAATGTCTTGTTACAGGATCCATATGCTATATTTTCATTTGAAGATAACGAAATAGTTATTCCAGCCGTAGTACTGGAAGAGGTTGATTCAAAGAAAAGGTATATGGATGAAATTGGTCGTAATGCAAGGCAAGTATCCAAATTGATAGACAGCTTTAGACAAGCAGGAAAGCTCCACGAAAAAATCCCGCTTGATAATGGTGGAGAGCTTCGGATTGAGTTGAATCATCGCTCTTTTCATCAGCTTCAGGATATTTTTATCGAAAAAACAAATGATAATCGAATATTAGCTGTCGCAAAGAACCTTTCTCATGAAGAAGGGACAAAGGAAAACGGTAAACAAGTTATTCTAGTTAGTAAAGACGCTCTAGTCAGAGTAAAAGCGGATGCGTTAGGACTAGAGGCAGAAGATTTTTTAAATGATCGAGTAGTAGAAATAGATCATATATATACTGGATTTTTGGAAATACACATCAATATTGAGTCATTAAATACATTTTACGAACATGGGGAACTTCATTTATCGGAAATCACTAATCATTCATTCTATCCTAATCAATTTTTAATTATGAAGGATGCATTAGGGAGTTCTTCATCTGCCATTGGTATGGTAGATAGATCGGGGAAAATTGTAAAAAAGCTAAATTACACCCATGATTCAATCTGGGGGATAAAACCAAGAAATGTGCAACAAACGATGGCAATGGAGTTATTGTTTCGAAAAGATATCCCTCTTGTTACGATGATTGGAAAAGCAGGAACTGGAAAAACATTGCTTGCTCTTGCTGCTGGTCTAATGCAGACTGAGGATTTGCATA
The DNA here is from genome assembly GCF_058781025.1 of Heyndrickxia sp. FW510-T9. Taxonomy (NCBI): domain Bacteria; kingdom Bacillati; phylum Bacillota; class Bacilli; order Caryophanales; family Bacillaceae; genus Heyndrickxia; species Heyndrickxia sp. FW510-T9. The sequence continues at coordinate 33,139 of NZ_JBYSWK010000001.1, forward strand.
CTTTTAAAAAGCTGCTTGTTGCAAGGCCTATCGTACCGGTCGGAAAGGATTTAGGATATCTTCCTGGTGAAAAGCAAGAAAAGCTTCGTCCGTGGATGCAGCCAATATATGATAACCTAGAATATTTATTTAATACAAAAAAACCTGGAGAATTAGATGCTATTTTAGCTGGGATGGGCTCTATTGAAGTGGAAGCATTAACGTATATAAGAGGGAGGAGTATTCCAGATCAGTTTATTATCATTGATGAAGCACAAAATTTAACGAAACACGAAGTAAAAACTATCCTAACGAGAGTCGGCGAAAGGAGTAAAATTGTGCTAATGGGAGACCCTGAGCAAATAGACCATCCTTATTTGGATGAATACAACAATGGTTTAACATATGTACTGGAAAAGTTTAAAGATGAAACTGTTTCAGGACATATTAAATTAATGAAAGGAGAACGATCAAGCTTAGCACAATTGGCAGCGGATATATTATAAATTCGATATATAGTGTATGATAAAAGTATTAAGTTGTTCATGTAAAAACAAAAGCAAAAGGGCTTATTGCCGTTTTGCTTTTGTACATATTATTAATCAATCCGAAAAGCTTTTACATTTTTAATAGGGTTTTCTTTATTGGAGCCATCTTCAAATAGGATGTGGATTGGCCCATCTTCATTTAATGGTTTACCATCTTTTGAAAAGGCTGCAATAAGATTATATGCATCTATAAGTGGAAAGGAGACATCTCCATCAGATGTTTCAATGACGAAAGTTCCGCCAAATGGCTCAGCATTCTTAATAAATGGTTCTAATTTTATTCCGAAAGTTCCAGTCAGTAATCTTTCTTTCAAGAACCTTTTTTCTGATTTTATAGTAGGCGGAGACACAGAACCTTCTTTGATTTCACGATCAAAGATTTTTCCTACTTGCTGTTTATAATTTTCCATTTCATCCACTTCAACTTTTTCAGAAGCAAAATATGTATTTAAATCTAGTTTACGGTCGTCAAATATCCATACACCTGCATCAAGTGTAATTGGAAATTTCACACTACCTTTAAATGGTATTATCATTTTTTTTCCTCCTTACTACACTAATAAAATTATACCTTTTTATAATCAAGTTGTCACATATAGTAACCCATGTGATAATAATGCGTTTTTAATATGGTTAACATGTTTAAATGGTTGATTTCAAGGGATTTAAAGTATTTCTTACTTGCATTTAGCTGGATTTCCTAGTAAAATTTTTAAATAGGATTGTCTATTGTAAGGATCGGGGGGATCAAGATGGCGTCTGATATTAAAGTAGATTACCGGGAAAAAGCATATAATCTTTTGAAGATAGATGCGGATAAAATATTGCGTTTAATTAAGGTTCAAATGGATAATTTGACGATGCCCCAATGTCCTTTATATGAAGAGGTATTGGATACACAAATGTTTGGCCTTTCCCGTGAAATAGATTTTGCAGTAAGATTAGGTTTAGTGGACGAAAAGGATGGCAAGGAAATGCTTGATTCTTTAGAGAGAGAACTTACTGCTCTACATGATGCGTTCACTAAAAAATAGGCATTTAAAAACTCAAACAAGTTTTACAATTTGTTTGAGTTTTTTTGATATTTGTATCGTTGTCCTAAAATAACAAAAATTACTATATATTTTGTGTTTTTAAGAAGGATATTCTTTCCTTTTACAGAATATTCTTTTGTAGACTAAAGGATTGGAAGGGTACTATGTTAAAAAAAATCATAAAGTCGTTTGACTACTCCATTATCACCGTGTACATACTGCTTTGCTTATTTGGATTAGTAATGGTTTATAGTGCTAGCATGGTAACTGCTATTAGATTAGGATATGAAAGTGATTTCTTTTATTTGAAACAATTAAAGAATCTGGTTCTATCATTAATAGCATTTGTTTTCACTGCCTTTTTGCCATACAAATTGTATAAATCGAATAAATTTTTGGGTGTAATAATGCTCGCATCCATCTTAGGTTTATTAGCCATATTTGCATTTGGGCATATTGTTAATAATGCAAATAGCTGGATAAAAATCGGTTCTAGCACGATACAACCATCGGAATTCGTTAAACTAAGTGTTATCGTATATTTGTCAGCTGTGTATTCGAAAAAACAAACATATATTGACCATTTTAATAAGGGGGTCGTCCCGCCACTAGCATTTCTTATCTTTGTTTGTTTTCTTATTGTCATTCAACCTGATACAGGAACGGCAGGAATAATCTTTTTAATAGGGATGACTATTATCATATGTTCGGGCATGAAGTTTAAAACTTTGATGAAACTATTTGCAGTAGGACTTCTCATTTTAGCCATTCTTTCTCCATTCGTAATATTAGAGAAAAATAAAATATTTACTCCTACAAAAATGGGACGAATCACTGGTTTTATAGATCCATTTAAATTAGCACAAAAAGAGGGACATCAGTTAGTAAATTCATACTTTGCTATTGGGTCAGGCGGGTTAAAAGGTCTGGGACTTGGCCAAAGTATTGAAAAGCTGGGATATCTTCCAGAACCCCAAACCGATTTTATTATAGCTGTTATTTCTGAGGAGTTGGGGATATTCGGTGTATCATTTGTAATTATTGGTTTAGCATTTTTAGTATTAAGAGGGATCTATATAGGATTAAAATGCCGTGATACCTTTGGAAGTTTATTGTGTATAGGTATATCCAGTATGATTGCCATTCAAACATTTATTAATCTGGGAGGCGCTGTGGGTCTAATTCCAATTACGGGAGTACCGCTTCCATTCATTAGCTATGGTGGTTCTTCGCTACTACTATTGTCCATATCGATAGGAATATTAGTAAATGTAGCAATGTTTATTAAATACGAGGAAAAATATAAAAAGAAGAAAGATCAAGCTATTAAAGAAAAACCAATTAAATATAAAACTTTTAATGCCAGATAATATCTATCTCTAAATCGATCTTGCAAAGGGGAGCGAAAAGGATGAAGAAAATTAAAAAAGTATTAGTGGCAAATCGTGGTGAAATTGCTATCCGTGTTTTCAGAGCTTGTACAGAATTAAACATCCGAACTGTAGCGATTTATTCTAAAGAGGATTTAGGTTCATTTCACCGCTATAAAGCGGACGAGGCTTATTTGGTAGGGGAAGGAAAAAAACCGATCGAGGCATATTTGGATATTGAAGGCATAATTGATATTGCAAAAAGAGCAAATGCAGATGCTATTCATCCAGGATATGGATTTCTTTCGGAAAATATCGATTTTGCTAGGCGATGTGAACAAGAAGGGATCATTTTTATTGGACCTAGAACAGTTCATTTAGATATGTTCGGAGATAAGGTAAAAGCAAAAGAGCAGGCTAAGCTAGCCGCAATCCCAGTTATTCCTGGAAGTGATGGTCCTGTCAAAGAAGTAGAGGATGTGAGTACATTCGCAAGTCTTCACGGTCTCCCTATCATCATTAAAGCATCTTTAGGTGGTGGCGGTCGTGGCATGAGAATTGTTAATCATTTACAAGAAGTAGAAGAAGCTTTTCTACGTGCAAAATCAGAGGCGAAGGCTGCGTTCGGGAATGATGAAGTATATGTTGAAAAGTTTGTGAAAAATCCAAAGCATATTGAAGTGCAAATACTTGGTGATAAGGAAGGAACAATCATTCATTTATTTGAACGTGATTGTTCCGTACAACGACGTCACCAAAAAGTTGTTGAAGTTGCACCATGTGTTTCCCTTTCTAAAGACTTACGGCAACGCATATGTGATGCAGCTGTTAGGCTGATGAAAAAAGTTCAATATGTGGGCGCAGGTACAGTTGAATTTTTGGTATCTGGAAATGATTTTTATTTCATTGAAGTGAACCCAAGAGTGCAAGTGGAACATACCATTACAGAAATGATCACCGGGGTTGATATTGTGCAATCCCAAATCATGATTGCTGAAGGACATTCTTTACACGGAGATATGGTTGGAATTCCGGAACAATCTGACCTGAAAATTAATGGTTTCGCTATACAATCACGTGTAACGACAGAGGATCCATTAAATAATTTTATGCCTGATACAGGAAAGATAATGGCGTATCGTTCCGGTGGTGGATTTGGTGTACGTCTAGATGCCGGAAATGGATTCCAAGGTGCTGAGATAACACCTCATTATGATTCACTACTTGTGAAGCTTTCGACATGGGGATTGTCATTTAATCAAGCAGCATCTAAAATGGTCAGAAATTTACAAGAGTTTAGAATTAGAGGGATTAAAACAAATATTCCGTTCCTTATAAATGTTGTAAAGCATGAAAAGTTTATCAATGGACAATATGATACATCCTTTATTGATACAACACCGGAATTATTTGCTTTTCCAATCAGTAAGGACCGTGGGACAAAAATGCTTACCTATATTGGTACAGTCACGATTAACGGCTTTCCAGGCATTGAAAAGAGAGAAAAGCCGCTCTTTCCAAAACCCCGTGTGCCTAAGTTCAGCTATTCGTCTACAACTCCATACGGAACGAAACAAATATTAGACGAAAAAGGACCTAATGGAGTATTGGAATGGATAAATTCTCAAAAACAAGTGCTATTAACCGATACTACATTTCGTGATGCACACCAGTCATTACTTGCAACTAGAGTAAGGACGCATGATCTTAAAAAAATCGCTGAGCCTACTTCAAAATTACTGCCAGAGCTATTTTCTTTAGAAATGTGGGGTGGAGCAACATTTGATGTAGCATATCGATTTCTGAAAGAGGATCCATGGGAACGTCTAACGGAACTTAGGGAGCGAATTCCTAATATTCTCTTTCAAATGCTTTTAAGAGCTTCAAATGCTGTAGGTTATAAAAATTATCCGGATAATGTGATTAAGGAATTTGTTATAGAGTCCGCTCATAAAGGTATCGATGTATTTCGAATTTTTGATAGCTTAAACTGGGTAAAAGGTATGGAAGTAGCGATAGATGCGGTAAGACAAACAGGCAAAATTGCTGAAGCATCTATTTGTTATACAGGTGATATCGGAAACCCTGCTCGTGGTAAGTATAGTATCCAATATTATAAAGATTTAGCGAAAGAACTGGAGCTTCAAGGTGCACATCTTTTAGGAATTAAAGATATGGCAGGATTATTAAAGCCACAAGCTGCCTACCGGTTAATATCCGAATTAAAAGATGTGGTCAACATTCCAATTCATCTTCACACTCATGATACAAGTGGAAATGGAATTTACACATATGCAAAGGCAATTGAGGCAGGTGTTGATATAGTAGATGTTGCATTAAGCCCAATGTCAGGCAATACATCACAGCCGAGTTTGAATTCTCTTTATTTTGCTCTTGAGGAAACAGAAAGGGTACCAAATATCGATATTAATAATGTCGAGTCTCTTTCACATTATTGGGAAGATGTTAGAAAATATTATCATGATTTTGAAAGTGGTATGAATGCTCCTCATACCGAGATTTATCAACACGAAATGCCTGGTGGCCAATATAGTAATCTACAGCAACAAGCGAAAGCTGTCGGTCTAGGAAATCGCTGGGAAGAAGTAAAAGAAATGTACGCACAAGTAAACTTAATGTTCGGCGATATAGTAAAGGTAACACCTTCTTCAAAAGTAGTAGGAGATATGGCATTATTCATGGTTCAAAATGATTTAACGGAAGAGGATATTATAAATAGAGGCTCGAAAATTGATTTTCCTGATTCTGTAGTGGAGCTTTTTGAAGGGTATCTCGGACAGCCATATGGAGGCTTTCCAGTTGGTCTGCAAAAAGCGATATTAAAAGAGAAGGAGCCCATAACTGTTAGACCAGGAGAATTACTTGAGAATGTAGATTTTGATGGTTTGAAAGATACATTAAAGAAAGAATGGAACAATAATGAAATATCCTCTTTAGATACAATTTCTTTTGCACTATACCCAAAAGTTTTTAAGGATTACATGAAAACAGTAGAGCAATATGGTAATGTTTCTGTTATTGATACACCAACTTTCTTTTATGGCATGAATATCGGCGAAGAAATTGAGGTCGAAATTGAAACAGGGAAAACTCTTATCGTTCAAATGCTTTCGATAGGTCAACCCCGTCCAGATGGAACGAGAATTATTTATTTTGAGCTAAACGGCCAGCCGCGCGAAGTCATTATCCGCGACGAAAGTTTAAAATCAACCATTGTTCAGAAAGTAAAAGCCGATCCTAAAAATGATGAGCATATTGGCGCAACAATGCCAGGAACTGTAATAAAGGTAATAGTGAATAAAGGCGATTTAATTAAGCAAGGTGAGCACCTCATGATCACAGAAGCAATGAAAATGGAAACTACTGTCCAAGCTCCGTTTTCTGGAATAGTTAAGGATATTTATGTTGATAATGGGGAATCTATTCAAACTGGGGATTTGTTAATCGAATTGCAGAAAGCATAGAAAAGTAGAAGTGCCGCAGCTCTAGCGTACGGATGAATGAAATTTGAAGTGTAATTTCACCTGAAGCTAGAAAGGATAAAAAAAGTGCAGACAACTGTCTGCACTTTTTTTACGTACTTTTATTCGCATGGTTATGATGTTTGATATAGTAATGGTTTCGGTTTACGAGTAATAGGAAATAACTCAAAAGACCAAATAAGCAGGAAATGAATAAGGCGTGTGCTAATTCAATATAAAGATTTCCTTTTGACATTATGATAGAAGCACCTGCAATAACTTGCAGCATAACTAGAATAAAAGCGATAATTGATCCCCAATAAATAACTGGATGTTGTTTATAATTTCGTATCGCCAAATACATAATATAGCCAATCCAAACAAAAATTAGTCCTGCAGCACAGCGATGTCCCATTTGGATCCATTGATGGATATTCGTGGGAAGCCATGATGAATCATTAGAACATAATGGCCAATCTAAACATGACATGCTTGAATTGGTGTGACGAACAAGCGCACCCGTATAAACAACGAGATAACTATAAATAGAAACACCAATAATATGAAATTGCATCTTTCGATCAATAAATAGTTTTGCGGCATTAAATTTTTGGTCAATTTCGAAGATTAGCAGTGTCAATAAAAGTACTGAGGCAAATGAAATTAATGAAATGCCAAAATGTAATGCTAGTACAAAGCTATTTTGTCCCCAAACAACGGCAGCAGCACCAATCAAAGCTTGCAGAATAAGAAAGAATAATGCCAATATTACTAGAAACTTTGTTTCTCTTTTATATCCGATTACTTTCCAAGACCATATTGACAAGATTAGTAACAGGATTCCAACACTACCAGAAACTAACCGATGTGCTAATTCAATGATGGTTTTCATTGTTAGTGGACTTGGGATGATTTCACCGTGGCACAGCGGCCATGATCTTCCGCATCCCATTGCGGAATCTGTCTTCGTCACTAATGCTCCTCCAATTAAAACAAATAGCATTCCGAGTGTTGTTATAACAGCCAGCCATTTTAATCCTCGATGCAATCTATTCACCTTCTTTTAAAGAAAATATATAAATTTATTGTTAGCCTTCTTTTTCAAATGATCGTATGAAGTACACTTACTGATAGTACATAAATAAGAAAAAAAAGACAACCGAAAATTTTGTTACAGCATATCGTTATGGGCCTCTGATGAATAAATTATCTGTTTCATAATGTATACAAAAAATGGATATAGTAACAATGAATGAAGATCAGTCACATTTCAGACATAATTAAATCAAAAAAAGTTCACAAAAATACTGGCAGTTATGATTTAATATGAAATTGGTGGCTTTTTTTGTGAACAATTGCAGATAAAAGTCTATTTATGAATGTTTTGTGGTAAACTTTAAATGTTGGTTTTTGGGGCAATTATTTCCACGTTGTTCCTATCGAAAAATGAACAATTAGCGACAATTTGAGGAAATATAGAAATTATATAAAATTTGTTTTATAGTAAATCTATATGTGTAATTAACAACATGAGGGGAGGGAAAAAAATGTCCAACAGTCGTGTAATTGCCAGTGTAGAAAATACAGAAATTCCAGAGACAACCATGATAAAAGATTTTTTATCATTAATAAAAATAGGCATCGTAAATTCAAATCTAATTACCACATTTACTGGATTGTGGTTAGCAATTGTTTTTACAGAAAAACATTTTTTTCAATCTCTTGATATCGTCTTTCTAGCATTAGTGGGATCAGGTCTTATCATCGCTGGATCATGTGCAATTAATAATTATATTGATCGTGATATTGACCAAATCATGCTTAGCAAAAGATCTAGACCTACTGTAACTGGTAAGGTTAGTGCCGGAAAAGTGTTAGCACTCGGACTAAGCTTTATCATTATTGGATTAATTCTATTATTTATGACTACGATTACTGCTGGTGTAATAGGTATAATTGGAGTTTTTAGTTATGTAGTTCTTTATACTATGTGGTCTAAACGTTTATTTGTAAGCAATACGATCATTGGTAGTATACCGGGAGCTGTGCCTCCTTTAATTGGTTGGGCTGCAGTAGATTCACATTTACATACAGTAGCCTGGATTTTATTTTTATTAATGTTTATTTGGCAACCACCACATTTTTACGCATTAGCGATGAAAAGATGTGAAGAATATAGAGCGGCGGGAATTCCAATGCTCCCAGTTGTAAAAGGATTTAAAACAACAAAAAATCATATCGTTGTATGGGTAGCCTGTTTACTACCACTTCCATTTTTCTTATTTTCATTAGGATTACCTTTTGTAATATTAGCAACCATCTTTAATATAGGCTGGTTTGCTCTAGGATTATATGGTTATAAAATGAAAGATGATTTAAAATGGGCGAAGCTTATGTTTGTATACTCGCTTAATTATTTAACTATATTATTTGTAGCAATGGTTATCCTAACACTTATTAAATAGGGAATTCTTTCTTGAAAGAGAAATCCAAATATATTTTTTGTCCTTGTAAACTTATAAGACATAATAGAAAGAGGGGTTTGAAAAGGCTATGAAACAATGGCTGCAAAAAGTGCGTCTAGTATCAGTATTTGCTTTATTGACGCTTGCACTTGCCGGTTGTGGTAAACCATACTTATCTACATTAGATCCAGCCGGTGAAGTAGCTCGTAAGCAATATAATCTAATGATATTGAGTACGAGTATAATGGTAGTAGTAATAGCAGTAGTCGTGGTTATTTATGTTACTGCAATAATTCGCTTCCGACGTAAAAAAGGAAAAGAAGATTATATTCCGAAACAGGTAGAAGGAAATCACGTATTAGAGATTATCTGGACTGTTATTCCTATTATTTTACTGCTAATTTTAGCGATTCCAGTTGTCGCAACCACTTTCAATTTGGGCGATACAAAAGCAATGGATATAAAAGATAAAAACGGAAATCACAAAGTACTTATTGTAAATGTTACTGCACATTTGTATTGGTGGGAATTTGAATATCCTGATCAGGGGATAAGCACAAGTCAAACTTTAGTGATGCCAGAAAATGAAAAAGTATATTTCAATGTTAAAGCAGCTGATGTAAAACACGCATTCTGGATTCCTTCTATCGGTGGGAAAATCGATGCGAACGTTGATAATGTAAATAAATTCTGGTTAGAAGTAGACAGTAAAAAGGCAAAACAAGCTAATAATTTATTCTATGGTAGATGTGCTGAGCTTTGCGGACCTTCCCACGGATTAATGGACTTTAAAGTGAAAACAATGTCCAAAGCAGATTTTTCAAGCTGGGTAGACAAAATGAAAGCTGATACAAATCCTACGCCTACTACAGCACTCGCAACAGATGGTGAAAATGTATTTAAAAAATCATGTGCTGGCTGTCATGCTGTAACGCCGAATGATAAAAGAAATATTGCACCTAACTTATCTACATTCGGTGAACGTGAGCGAATTGGCGGAATACTAGATCATAATGAAAAAAACTTAAAGAAATGGATTAAAAATCCACAAGCCTATAAACCAGGTAATAAAATGCCATCATTCGAGAAGCAATTATCTGATCAAGATTTGGATGCATTAGCAGCATACCTAATGGGCTTAAAAGTGGAGTAATTTTTAATAGTTTTTAGGCACATAAGGGAGGTTTAACAGTGACTACTAAAGCTCAAAAGAGAGGTTTTGGTGCTACCATTTGGGACTACTTAACAACAGTAGACCATAAAAAGATCGCCATTCTTTACTTGTTGGCAGGTGGGGTGTTCTTTTTAGTCGGTGGTATTGAAGCCTTGATGATTCGTATACAGCTTGCTATACCAGACAATAATTTTGTTAGTGCAGGACTTTATAATGAAGTTCTTACGATGCACGGAACTACAATGATTTTCTTAGCGGCAATGCCAATGGTTTTTGCTTTCATGAATGCCGTAATGCCTCTGCAAATCGGGGCGCGTGATGTTGCATTCCCATTTGTCAATTCATTAGGTTTTTGGCTCTTCTTTTTCGGTGGCCTATTCTTAAATTTATCATGGTTTTTAGGTGGAGCACCTGATGCTGGATGGACTTCTTATGCATCTTTATCCATCGATTCACCAGGTCATGGAATTGACTTTTATTCATTAGGTCTTCAGCTTTCAGGATTTGGTACGTTAATGGGGGGAATTAATTTCCTTGTAACAATCGTTAATATGCGTGCACCTGGTATGACTTATATGCGTATGCCAATGTTTACATGGACAACTTTTGTTACATCTGCATTAATTTTATTCGCATTCCCTCCACTTACTGTTGGATTGTTTTTAATGACATTTGACCGTATGTTTGGAGCACAATTTTTTGATGTTTCCGGCGGAGGAAATACGATTATTTGGGAGCATCTATTCTGGATTTTTGGACACCCAGAGGTTTATATTTTAATATTACCTGCATTCGGGATTTTCTCAGAAATAATTCCTGTATTCTCTCGAAAAAGACTTTTCGGATATTCATCGATGGTATTTGCAACAGTCTTAATCGGATTTTTAGGATTTATGGTATGGGCTCACCATATGTTTACGGTTGGTCTTGGTAACGTGGCAAATGCAATCTTTGCTGTTGCAACGATGACCATTGCAATCCCAACTGGTATGAAGATTTTCAACTGGCTATTAACAATGTGGGGCGGAAATATTAAATTTACATCCCCAATGCTATGGTCTGCAGCATTTATTCCATCTTTCCTAATGGGAGGAGTAACTGGAGTAATGTTAGCTGCTGCTCCAGCAGATTATCAATATCATGATACTTATTTCGTTGTTGCACACTTCCACTATGTAATTGTTGGTGGGGTAGTATTTGCGTTAATAGCAGGTACACAATTCTATTGGCCAAAAATGTTTGGAACGATGTTAAATGAAACGTTAGGAAAAATTACATTCTGGACTTTCTTAATAGGTTTCCATTTAACTTTCTTTATTCAACATTTTCTTGGATTATTGGGTATGACTCGCCGTGTTTGGACTTACTTGCCTAATCAAGGTTGGAATACCGCAAACCTTATTAGTTCAATTGGTGCAGCTTTCATGGCCATCGGTGTTATTGTTATGCTAATCAATATTGTGATTACAGTTGTTCAAAATAAACGGATTGGAAATGACCCATGGGGTGACGGACGTACTCTTGAATGGGCATTACCATCACCACCTCCATTCTACAATTTCAAGCAGCTGCCACTTGTTCGTGGTGTTGATACTTGGTGGATTGAGAAAATGGAAGGGAAGAAAGAATTAACACCAGCTGAGCCACTTGGTGATATACATATGCCTGATGCATCTATATTGCCAGTAGTTATCTCAGGCGGATTATTTATTGCTGCTTTCGGTGCTCTCTATCACGGGGATAAAGGCAATACTTGGGGTGTTCCAGTACTGATTCTTGGAATTGGTATCGCATTATTTGGTATGTTAATTCGCTCTGTGAAAGATTATCATGGATTCCATATTCATAAAGAAGAGCTATTGGAAGATGATAAAGATAAGGGGGTTAAGGCATAATGCATGTAGAAGAAAAATTCACGCCAAAAACTTGGCCTGAGTCGCCTGAAAAAGCAACCCTCGAAGGTAAGAATAAATTTCTAGGATTTTGGTTCTTCCTTGGTGGCGAAACAGTACTTTTTGCTTCACTTTTTGCTACTTATCTTGCCTTAAAAGATAAGGTGCCAGATCCTTCAATGGCACATGCTAAAGACCTTTTTGAATTACCATTATCGTTTTTAGCAACGATGCTACTTTTAACAAGTTCTATTACTAGTGTGTACGCAATGTATCACATGAAAAACTTTGCTTTTAAAAAGATGCAAGCTTGGTTACTAATTACAGTTCTATTAGGTGCAGGATTCCTTGGTACCGAAGTTTATGAATTTCATCATTATGTAACCGAATTTCATCATACATTTACAAGCAGTGCATTCGGTTCTGCATTTTATACATTAGTTGGATTCCATGGTGGTCACGTTGCCTTTGGTCTTCTCTGGATTCTTTCGCTAATGCTTCGAAATTCTGGACGTGGTTTAAACCTATATAATGCACCTAAGTTCTATGTTGCAAGTTTATACTGGCATTTCATCGACGTTGTATGGGTTTTCATTTTCACAGTCGTATACTTAATGGGAATGGTGGGATAAGACTATGACGAATGAACAAGTAAAAACTGGTAACCCTAGAGTTGATTATGACTACCGTCGTAGAAAAAGTGCTGAAGAAATGAGATATCAATTAATTTCCTTTGCGTTAATGATTTTCTTAACACTTATTGCATTTGGAGCTGTGTACTTTGATTTTTCAAAGTGGTTTACAATTCCAATCATCTTATTGCTTGCGATAGTACAAGTAATCTTTCAATTGTATTATTTCATGCATATGAGTCATAAAGGCCATGAAGCTCCACAATTGTTTATGTATTCCGGAGTTTTAGTTGGTTTCATTACCATCTTAACTTTTACTACTATTATTTGGTGGTAATGATAGAAAATCCAGTCAAATGACTGGATTTTTTATATCCTTTTAATATTTGTTGTCAATCTGTCAATAAGTACTTATAACATGCATTGAAGTCAGTAAGGAACAAAAGTATAATGAGATTTGAGCATTTGATTTAGTGAGGTGAAAATTGGTGGGAGCAATAAGTATTTTTGGCTTTCGAGCATTGTGGAGCCCGTACTTTTTATTAGCAATATTATTAGTGACTTGTCTGTATTTTTTAATCACAATTAAATGGAGGAAACGTTTTAAAGAGAGTCAGCCTTTGCAGGTAAAACAAGCGGTCTATTTTGTTATTTCTATGGTTTTATTATATGCTGTTAAAGGATCTCCGGTAGATTTGATGGGGCATATTATGTTTTCCATGCATATGATTCAAATGTCCTTTCTTGTGATGATCATTGCGCCATTATTCATTACAGGTATTCCAGTATGGTTATGGATTTCATTTTTAAATCTTCCAATAATCAAGCAAATCTTTCATATTTTCACTAAGCCAGTTCTGGCTGTGGTCTTATTTAATGTTTTCTTTTCTTTGTATCATTTACCAATCCTTTTCGATACGATTAAGAAAAGTGTGTTTATGCATGGACTTTATACATTATTCTTGTTTATCTTAGCTATATTCTTATGGTGGCCGATGATTAATAAAGTACCTGGTCAAAATCAGTTGGCTGGTGTGAAAAAAGTTGCCTATTTAATTACTAGTGCGATACTTTTAACTCCGGCTTGTGGTATGATTATTTTTGCAAACAATCCAATATATCTAACTTATTCGGATAGTTCTAGCTGGTTGCAAGCAATGTCGTTATGCGTTCCTGTGGATACTTTAGCAAATCTCCATTTAAGCGGCCCAGAGCTTTTTTCACCGCTGCCTGTTTTAGAAGATCAGCAATTAGGTGGAGTTATTATGAAAATTGTTCAAGAAATTGTTGATATCGTTGTCTTAGGAAAAATTCTTTCTGAATGGTTTAAAAAAGACAAAGAAGAAGCAGATAAGTTTACAGAAATGATGCTTGCAAATAAACCAGAACCAGTGAAGTAGTTTTTAAGAAGGTAATTTTTCCTTCTAATACATAGGCTAATATTTAAAAAAATTATTTTTGAGAGGTCGAAAAAATGTCATTACCTATTTTGCCAACAATAAGCACATCTTGTATTGTTATAAGTGCAATCTTTGTGGCTATCGGTTGGTCATTCATTAAAAAGAGAAAAATAGAAGCACATATGAAAATGATGGTAACAGCAGCTATTTTTGCCCTTACTTTTTTCATTATTTATGCTACTAGAACGATATTTATTGGGAATACTTCATTTGGAGGACCAGAAAGTATAAAGATTTTTTATACGATTTTTCTTATTTTCCATATAACATTAGCTACAGTTGGAGCTGTACTAGGGATTATCTCTTTGTGGACAGGATACAAAAAAAATTATCAGTTTCATCGTAAATTTGGTCCATTTACAAGTAATGTCTGGTTTTTTACAGCGATTACTGGTGTTTTAGTGTACTTATTATTATACGTTTTCTACCATGGAGGAGAAACAACCTCTGTGATTAAAGCAATTTTAGGCACATAAAAAAAGTTCAGGGAATCATCCCTGAACATCTTTTTTTATTCTGCAAATTCTGCTACTTCCTTTTTAATATCTGCAAGGAGATTTTCACATTGTTTCACTAAATGTGTTGGATACACTTCATCATCGCCATATTCAACGCCATGAGGATAATAATGTTTACCTAAAATCGGCACCATTAATTGAATAACTGCATCAAATGTATCAACATCTCCCTCTACAGCATATCCTTGAACTCGAAGATAATAAATGCCTTCTTTAATCTGTAATTTGCGATCATAGGATACACGTTCATAATCCCATTGTCCCGCACGTACCATACCATGTCTTTGCATAACATCATCTAATCGATTTAAGTCAACTTTAAATGTTTCCAAACCTGTATTTTCGAATCTCATTATTTTTACCTCCTATAGCAGTAAAGCATTCCTATTATTAAAATGCACAATTTGTCTCATGTTTAATAATAGTCCATAATTTACTAACTTGCAATGTATCAATTGTGAAATATAAGTAACAGGTAAAATGAATAAAGTTTTTATGGAAGGAAAAGTTATTATTGTAGGAATTCTTTAGTAGGAGGATATATTTTATGACACAAGTAAGGGATATAATGACGAAAGACGTGGAAACGTGCACACTTTTGGATAGCATATATGAAGTTGCATTAAAAATGCAAGAAGAAAATGTAGGAGCCATACCAATTGTAGATAATGAACGTCTAGTAGGAATGATTACTGACCGTGATATAGTACTGCGATGCGTGGCTGAAAAATATCCTGTTTCATCTAAAGTTGAAGAGATCATGAGTACAAATTTATTTACAATTAAACCTGAAACTACAACACAAGAAGCAGCGAGAATGATGGCCCAGCACCAAATCAGGAGACTTCCTGTCGTAGAAGATAATAAATTAATTGGTATCGTTGCGTTAGGAGATTTTGCAATTCGGGATTTAACAGATCATCAGGCTGGCGAAGCTTTATCACAAATATCTGAAACCTCAAATAATGAATTACACCATTAACCATATGTTAGTATAAAAACCTCTCATTACCTGAGAGGTTTTTTATTTCATATTTAACATTATTATTGTAAACTCCATTTAAATTCAATGATATAATGAAGTTATATAAGTATATTTTGCAGGTAAATATCAGCGATGAATGGAGGGACAAAACTGCGTACGATTGGTAAAGTATTAATCGTGTTAGTTATTATTTTTATAATAAGTTTATACTTTCATTTACGTCCAGAAAATGATAATAGTATATTGAATGGTGACAATAGCTCACATCAACCAGTATTGGATCAACAGAATATCCTGAAAAAAGAAGAAACAGTAAAAGGCTATAAGCGTCCTGAAAATGGTATTTCCACTTTAATAGGAAAGGAAACAAGCAGTCTCGTTAAAATGTATGGAAAACCCTCGAGAATTGATTCCTCTGCCTATGGCTATGAATGGTGGATTTATAATCAAGATGATAAAAAATATTTTCAGGCTGGAGTAGAAAACGGAAAAGTTGTAACTATTTTTGCTATTGGCAGTGCTCTTAATATTCAGCCTTTTAAAATCCAAGAAAAAATTGAAGACATCTATAAATCAATTTTATTAAATACAGAGATTCTTGTCGCTTATAATAAAAGTTATTATCGTTTTGAATTATCTGAAGAGGATTTAAATATTCGTCCATTAGTTAAATTAGGAAACATATTTGCGCAGCTTTCCTTAGATAAGTTCACAGGAACTTTATCAAGCATTAGATTTATGGACAAAGAAACACTTATCAAACAAAGACCTTATGAAATGGTTTATCGAGGAAATCTCATCAAGCCAGAGGATCCAGACGAAGCTCAGTGGAATGTAATAGAAAAAGGCAGTGCTCAACAAATATTTGACTTAACGAATATTATTCGTGAAAGGTTTAAGCTTAATAAGCTGGAATGGGATAATGATGTAGCCCAAGTTGCTTACCAACATAGTGAGGATATGTTTCAAGAACAATACTTTTCTCATGAATCTCCTAAATATGGGGACTTAGCTAAAAGATTAGAAACAGCCCATGTTTTTTATCAATTAGCTGGTGAAAACATTGCAGCACAATATTTGGACGGACCAGCAGCCGTAGAAGGTTGGCTTAATTCAGAAGGCCACAGGAAATCCCTACTTGAAAAGGACTTTACCCATCTAGGGGTCGGGGTTTATCAAAAATATTATACGCAAAACTTTATCGAGAAAAGTTGGAAGTAATAAGAGTCCGGGCGTAAAGCTCGGACTCTAAATTAAATATCCTTTTTAATGATGAAAAATGTACCTGTGCAATGCGCTATTTTTTTTCCTCCATCACAATATGCTGAGCCTTCTACAACCAATGTTTTTGTTCCTCTATGGATTACCTTAGCGGTTGTCTCCATAGTCTCTCCCTTTCCAGGAGCAATATAATGAATCGCTAAGTTTGATGTAACCGCTCCATAACCAGCTGGCAATATTGAGTTTGCCAAAGTCCCCATTACAGTATCTAAAACGGTAGCTGTTATCCCTCCATGGATAATCCCTAGTGAATTATCGGTTAAAGCATTAATAGGGAGTAAAATTTTGTATTCATTATCGGATGGAAGCTTGCTCATATTTAGAATGGCACTAATATAAGAATCATTAAGTTTTAGTTTCTTTCTTCTAACCCCTGATAAGAGCTGGTGTATAACATTAAGCTCCTCTTCGGTTGCATCCTCTATACATAGTTCAAATAAATCCTTTACTTCAGTTTTATTCATTTTGCTATTCCCTCATGTTCATAAGTTTCAACTCCTCCCATAATAGCAAAAAAAATCTTATGTGAAAACTTTTTCACCTTTTCTATGCATTTATCATAATTTATATTAAAAATGGCTCAATCTTTAAGAGGTGAATTAATATGGCTGAAAAAATACTTCACCCTTCCGTTGAAAAATTTAAGTCGTTTGTAAAGGAACATCCGGGACTTATTAAAGAAGTTCGCAAGGGTGAACATACTTGGCAGGATTTATTTGAAGATTGGTATTTACTTGGTGAGGATGATCCAAGTTGGGAAACATATCAAGATGAGAATTCGAAACAAACGACAACAAATACAAAAAAAACTACTAAATCAGAAAAAGGTTGGATGAATCAAATAGGTAATGTGTTGCAAAAAATGGATCCTGAACAAATGGACCATCATATTGATAATTTAAGTAAAGCGATTGCTGCTGTTCAAGGTGTTTTAGCACAATTTCAAAGCCCTACTTCCAGTACAACACAAAACACAACTCCTGAAGTAAAAAACCCATTTTCCTTCCGAAAAGATTAAGAATGGAGAGTTTTTATGCGATTAGAAGTTATTGATTATATTCGTTCAAATAATGATTTAATGCAATTTATTCGTGAACAGCCTATTTGGTATAGAACGTTAAGTAGACATCCAGAAGAATTGGAGCGCTTAGAAATAACATCGCTACATTATTATAAACGGACAATTCCGCATCGCATGGAAAAGTTCACTAATGGGGTACAAATGGCCTCGATGATGATGAATATGGTTCAAGCAATGTATACACAAGGTTAAAAAGCACATTTTTTAATGTGTTTTTTGTTTTTTTTGAGTAAAAATCATTGTTTTGAAGAATGATAAAACAAAGGAGTGATGAGTATGAAGAAAGTAATCGGTTTAGCCTTAATTTTTATAATTTTAAGCGGATGCAGACAAAATATACCGAACCCAGAAATGATTAAAGTCAAAGCATCCTCCGGAAATCCTGTGAGCCAAGCGAATAAAGAAGCTACTATACGTCATTTTGTGCGAGGAAATGATTTATTCGTCGAATGCTTTGTCCCTTATGTTTCGTTTTCAGGATTAAATAAAGGCCAACCAGCGAAAATTAAAGTGTATGTCGATGGTGAGTTAAAGGCTGAATATAATACGGCAGCATTTATTTTAAAAGATCTAAATAGTGGCATTCATTATATAAAAGTAGATATTGTAAAACCAAATAATAAAAGTCTTGGGTTAAGCAAGAAGTTTTACATAACAATATAAAAACTTAAATAAAATTCGCTTGCCTACTTAAAACATGATAAAATAAATGTTGGAGGTGAGCTTTTTGCTTGCAACTATTGAAAGATTAGAAGTAGTGGCTGAGGCGGAAAATTTAGCAAAAATGATTTTGCAGTCTGATGCTGCTTTAAAATATAAAAAATCATATTTTAAATTAAATAATGATCCTGAGACGCAAAGAAAGATTAAAGAATTTGTGCGGATGAAGGATTTATTTGAAGATGTACAAAGATTTGGAAGATATCATCCAGATTATAAAAACATAAATCAAAAAACTCGTGAAGCAAAGAGGGAAATGGATTTAGACGAAAATGTAGCACAGTTTCGTCAAGCGGAAAATGTGCTTCAACAAATATTAGATGAAATTAGTGTGCTAGTTGGAAATTCTGTTTCCAAACATATTAAAGTTCCATCTGGGAATCCATTCTTTGATTCAGGGTCTTCGTGTTCAGGTGGCTGTGGATCTGGCGGAAGCTGCGGCTGTTCTGCGTAGTATAATGTTTATTATTTAATTGCATAATCTTTAAAGGGATACCTAGGTATTCCTTTTATTTTATGGTTTGTATGTGTTGTTTATTGCTTAATTGTAAAAATATATGGTAAACTAATGAGAATTAAAATAAGGGGAATTAGGACATGCGCTCAGATAGACAAGGACTAATTATTTGGTTAAATAATTTAAAGCATGCCAAATCACTTAGGAGATTTGGAAATATTCACTATATATCAAAAAAATTGAAATATGTTGTTTTATATTGTGATCGTGAAGAAATTGAAATCTTAGTAGAAAAGTTTGAAGCATTGCCATTTGTCCGCAAAGTGGAGCAATCATACAAACCATTTTTGAATACGGAATTTGAGAATTCCAAACCGGATAAAGCAAAAGAATATGATTATAAAGTGGGGATATAAACAACAGGTGAAAATCTTTTCATCTGTTGTTTATTTTTTATTAACGCTGTTTTCGTAATAATTGTTGTTTTACGTCATTTGTTATAATTCCTAAGTGGGCTTGGTTTCGGGGCATCTTTTCTTACCAGTTTATTCATTTTTACCCCAAATAACGATGTTAACATAGATCTAGTATATAAAAGCAACAAAGTTAAAGAAATGAGCCTTATTTAAAGAGGTTTAATGAAATGATTCATTCTTAATATTCCAATTAAATATTGATAATATAATTCTTTTTCTGCAAAAAGAGTGGAAGGCTTAATATCAAATTCGATAATTTTTTTGTTCATTTGTTCTGCTAATTCTTGAAATAGATCGTATCTTTTATTAGGATAATGGTTTGGATTTGGGATTCCTTCTCTACACATATATAAAGCTTGGAAGTCTCCAGGATTTGTTGGTTGGAAAATTACAACGAATGATGTTACTTCCTTGCCTTTTACTGTTGTATGTAATGCCAATAGATGTGTTAACCGATGTTCGTTCCCTTTTGCTAATTCTATTAATTCATATATATCCGAGTACCCTTCACCAAGTTCAATAAATCGTTGAATCATTTTGTTTCCACACTCCAAACGTTCTTTCTTTTATCTAATCAATATTTACATATAGCAAACAAGCTCCTTATTAATGTATCATTGAATTATGAAAAAGAGAAGGTTTCAAAAATAGATAATGTGTAATTAGAAAAAAGAGGTAAGAGAATGCGGCAAAAAGGAAAATGGAAATTAGCTGTTTTTGTTCTATTAGCAGTATTAATTAGTGTGATATTTTTTCAATGGAGAAGTTTTTCATCTGAACAAAATAAAAAAATGGAAAAAGCTAATGCTGAGTTTTCCATAAAACATCAAAATGATCATTTTATAATACAACAAACCATCCATCATTTGTCACCGCGTACTTATGAGCTGATATGGCCAAAAGATATAAAAAATTTAAAGTGTTCCAGTAGTTCCGGTAAAACATGTACATGGATAAATGCAAATAAATCAAAAATTAAACTAGGCAGCAGTAATGTGACCTTTACCTATACGCTCAATAGAAAAGCAAATAAGGATTTTTTTGTCTTAAACGATTGGTTTTTACAATTGAAAAATGTGCCATTAAATTCAATAAAAATCCAACTATCAGATAGTGATTTCCAAAATGGTACTTGGATAGCAGGTGGGAATAGAGTTGCCATTAAACACATGGATTTTATTGATTACTATGTTTTTGAGACAAAAACCGATATCCCCGCATTACTTTGGAATAATAAAAAACTTGTAAAATCAAAGATAAATAACTGGCTAACTATTTATAATGATGGATCAACAAAAATACCAGTTCTGCCATATGAGAAAATAAATGTATTTCAAGAGCATCCACCAATATATATTTTTTTAACATCTGATTATACATCTAGGCAAATTGGATCAATTATCGTGTTAAATGTGAAGGACGTTCCAAAGTTTGAACCTATGCTTGTACAATCGTTTTTGGATAAAAAATTCCATTTTGAAAGTAATGAAGAATTGTTAAGGGATATTATTGCATCAGCTGTTATGGAAAAACCATTAGGGTCCAAAAAATCTCAAGAATTGTATGATCAATTAGTGAAAGTCTTTAGCCAAAATGATTTGGATAAATGGACAAATGACATAATAAGTTTGAAAAAAGATAAGATTAATGATAAAGATTTAGATTTACTAATCCAAAAAATCACCGGATTACGAACAAATTTTTTTCAAGAAAATAATAATGAAAAAAGCTTAATCAAATCACTTCAGTTGTTTGACCCACATATAGTAAAAATAAATGGCCAAGTTATAAACATGAATATCATTTTAAATCATGGAAAGAGGATGTACCCTCTTGAAAAAACTATGTCGGCACTTGGGTATAAAGTAAAAACATCAAATAACGGTACTATTCTTCAGATTGATAAAATTAAGCATCATTTTCAATTCACTTTAAATAGTCATATATTTTATTACAATAACGAAAAATATGGAGTTCTAACCTATCCGATTTTTACACAAAATAATAAAAATTATATTGAGGAAAATTGGTTAAAACAACTATTTAAAATGAACATACAAATTTATGATAAAGAGATAGAGCTTTTCAATTAATAAACGATTTAAAAAAAGCGCTAGCAGATGGCTACTTGCGCAAGAGAGAGACCAAACTTGTAAAAAAATTCATATGATTTATTTAAAAATAAAAAACCCTGCAGCAATCCTGCAGGGTCCTTCTATATCCTATGTAAAGGACAGAAGGCAAAGGGAGAGGAGAAACCGGAGGAAGAACTTATGGGGAAACGTAAGTCTTCTCCGCGGTTGGCAACAACATCTAAAATGATGTTGCTAATAAAAGTATGACCATCAACGTTGATTTTATACATCAATTTAAAATCCCTTTTTGAATAAAAATGTGAAATATTGGATGCGAAATTAATCTTTTTATAGGCATCTTTAATAGTCTAAATGTAGTCATGAAATGCATTCGATTTTTTGCTTTTCCATCCACCTTGCATTATGGTAGGATAAATAGGGAAAAAATATAAAAAATTATTGTGGTGAATATAATGAGAGTTATTTCAGGAAGCCAAAAAGGAAAAAGTTTAAAGTCAGTTCCTGGCAACCAAACGAGACCAACAACAGACAAAGTAAAAGAAGCGATTTTTAATATGATAGGTCCTTATTTCGAAGGTGGAATTGGATTAGATTTGTTTGCAGGTAGTGGGGGTCTTGGATTAGAAGGATTGAGTCGGGGATTGGATAGAGTAATATTTGTCGATCGTGATATTCAGGCATTTCAAACACTAAAAGCAAATATTAAAATATGTGGCTACGAAGAACAAAGCGAGGTTTTCAGAAACGATTCCGAGCGAGCATTAAAGGCATTAATGAAGAGAAACAAATCTTTTGATGTTATCTTTCTAGACCCTCCATATAAAAAGCAAAAGCTGGTTGATTTACTTCAAATGTTAAGTAATGCGAACATGCTTAATGAAAACGGTTCCGTCGTCTGTGAACATAGCTCTGATTTAGAATTGCCAAATTTAATTGGTGATTTCACATTAATCAAAACAGCTAAATATGGAATTATTGGTCTTTCAATATTTCAATTAGATACAAATAAGGGAGAGGAAATGGAATGACAAGTATTGCAGTTTGTCCCGGGAGCTTTGACCCTATTACAAATGGTCATTTAGATATCATTAAAAGAGGTGCAAGGGTCTTTGACAAGGTTTATGTAGTCATCTTAAATAATTCATCTAAAAACCCGCTTTTCTCTGTCGAGGAAAGAAGTCAATTAATAGGGGAAGTGACGAAAAGCATTCCGAATGTAATTGTCGATACATTTCAAGGTCTGCTTGTCGATTATGCATCAAGTGTAAATGCAAATGCTATTATCCGAGGTTTACGTGCCGTTTCTGATTTTGAATATGAGATGCAAATTACATCGATGAACAGAGTACTCAATGAGAAAATTGAAACTTTTTTCATTATGACAAACAATCAATACTCATTCCTAAGTTCTAGCATAGTAAAAGAAGCGGCAAAATATAACGGAAATATTTCGGATTTAGTTCCAAAGGAAGTGGAAAAAGCGCTTCGCTTAAAGTATACATAAAAAAATAAGAACTGCTGCACATATATCCCATGTGCAGCAGTTCTTTTTACAAATCAAATTCACTTACTGAAGACTCCTTTTATAATTAATGAATATGTATAAAAGAATACCTCCAATCGTGAGTAGCGGTCCATAATGTAGTCCCCATCGATATATTTCCAGTAAAAAATGATGATTGTAACCATTTAAAAATACAGGAGAATTTGTTGAACGATCAGGATGAAAAAGTCTTATGTAGATAGGTTTCCAAATAAAGAAAGTGATGAACGCAGAAATAAATCCGTGTAAGATTCTAGCTATAAAAAATGGTTTAAACCTAATATCTGTCTGAGCAAGAATACTTGCCACCTGAGCCTGTATACTGAATCCGCTGAACCCAAGAATAAAGCTAGTGATAACTGCTTGTTGTAAAAGGGTAGAATGGAAAACTTCACTAACTAATTTGCTGCCTAAAGTAATCTCAAATAAACCAGCAATATAGGGGATACTTAGTGAAATAGGAAAATGAATCGATAATAAAATGCTTCCAATAATACTTGCTAAAAAAGATGTAACATGGAGATGGAATAATAATCGATTGATTACTGAGAATATGATGATAAATCCGCCGATCATTAATAAAGTTTGAATAGAAGAATTGACAGCATCACCTAATAATTTTCCAATTGGTCGTCTATCTTCCACTCGTGTTTTATGTAATGCTCTTAAAGCTTCCTTTAAGGGGATTTTTCTTATTTCATTTTTCACTTTTTCATTACGTGAATAACCATAATATCTCATAATCAATCCGACCATAATATTTCCCGCATAATGCGCAGTAGCAAAAATAATACCCAAATCCTTGTTGTGAAAAAAGCCTACAGAAACTGCAACGAAAATAAATAGAGGGCTTGAGTAATTAGTAAAGGAAACAAGTCTCTCCGCTTCAATCTGTGATAATTGTTTTTCCTGACGCAGTCTGGCGGTTATTTTAGCTCCTGCCGGATTTCCTGAAGCCATACCCATTGCTAAAGCAAATCCCCCAACACCAGGTACACGAAATAACGGTCGCATTAATGGTTCAAGAATCACTCCGATAAATTTAACAACCCCAAATCCTATCAATAATTCGGAAATGACGAAAAAGGGAAAAAGAGAGGGAAAGACGACTCCCCACCAAATATTCAATCCGTCAAGCGATGCTTCTGAAGTTACTTTCGGAAGAACAATCATAGAAATAGCCATTAATGTTGCACTAGAAGCTAAAAAGACTGTTTTTAATCTCGATTTAAACAACCTTTGTCCCTCCTAAATAAATAATCCAAAATAAATAACTTGTCCCCATATAAATCAATATACTCATAGATAAATATTTTAGACCATATTATGTACTGAGTTCGAAAATACGATTTTTCATGATAATACCAGTTCTTCACTTGGAAAGGGGATTTATATAAATGGACAAACCGAAAATTGGTTTGGCATTGGGATCTGGTGGAGCACGTGGTTTTGCCCACTTAGGTGTATTAAAAGTTTTAGAGGAGCATAATATTTCGATTGATTATATGGCTGGGAGTAGTATGGGTGCACTTGTCGCAACTTTTTATGGAATGGGACATAATATCGATTATTTAATTAAGCTTTCACTTGCATTCAAGAGAAAGTTTTATATGGATTTTACTGTTCCCAAAATGGGGTTTATTAGTGGAAACCGAATAAAGGAATTTATTAAGCTATTTACCCACGGGAAATATATAGAGGATTTGAAACTACCAATATCCATTATAGCCACTGATCTTGTGAAAGGAGAAGAGGTAATATTTTCGAAAGGGCCAATTGCGGATGCAGTTCGTGCAAGCATCTCAATCCCAGGTATTTTTGTACCTGTAAAAATGAATGGGAAAATATTAGTAGATGGAGGAGTAATTGACCGAGTCCCTGTCTCTATCGTCAAGAAAATGGGGGCAGATATTATTATTGGTGTTGATGTTACTTACAGTAAAAAAGAAACTGAAATTACTAATATGTATGATGTTATTATGAAGAGCATTGATATTTTGCATTTGGAAGCGATATCTAATCGCAGGTTAGGAGCAGATGTACTAATCCAGCCTGATGTATCCGAATATAGTTCAACTGCTTTTACTAATACAGAAGAAATTATTAAGATAGGGGAAGAAGAGACAATAAAGAAACTTCCAGAAATAATGCATGTGTTGAATCGGTGGACGGAGAAAAATTCAGATGAAATGTAAGCTATGTTTTTCGGCAAACATAGTTGATGCAATTATATAACTGCATCTTTTGCCGCCAAAGAAAACAGGTGATAAGTCGGTCACCTGTTTTCTATATTTGGATAGGCGGTTGGGAAAATTCCATTTTCATAAGATATTGCCGTTCTGGTTCATTTAATCCTTGGGCGTATATTCTTGAAGCTTTAATATCTAATTGTATCGAATCATTTTCAAAGGAAGAAAGCTTAGAAATAATGGGAAGTGATATATTTTTCTTCATTTCGTTTAAATATGATCTCCCGTTTTGACTTATTCCTAAGAGGCGAATATATTCCGGTAGCATTTTTTCATTCTTCATTTCTATTTTTTTTGTATTCGTTAAAATGTGGACACACATTCTTTGAATTCTTGTCCAAGTATATCTTTTTGTTTTTACCTTACTCATAAAATCATAAAAGCTAGTCGACTTTTCCGCTGCTTTTAGTAGACGATGCTCAATTCCTTCTTCAACTTCATACAAATGGGCAATTTCTTCCGGCTTCGTTGAAATCAGCTTGTATTGCAAATATGGCCAGTAAAGTTCCCATTGGTGGAGGATTCCAAAATGTTGTTTATAATTTAGAAGTTCATTATAGGAAGCTGCAGGTACATATTGTTCAATATTTGATGGATTATTTTCATCAAATATTGCTTTTCGAATAGCGGTCGCACTTGCAATCGTTGAAGATGAAAAATTTTCATCATGATAATTTGCGTTTTTTCTAGAAATAGTTAGTGCTTTCATATTAGAATCAATATGATTTCGTGCCTTAACATACTGGTAGCCTAAGATATTGTTTGGCATAGAAAGATCTAAATACTCCGTTCCCAACCCTAAATCTAGAAAGCTTTTGGATAATGCAGATGGGTAGCTGACCCCAGCTTGCATATATTTTTTTATATTTTCATTATATTGTTCAAGATTTTTCTGAATGATATCAATTGTATTCGTAAAAACCTCTATATCCCCTGATTCACTACCAAAACAAAAACTTTGACAGCCTAGAGCATCTAGAAGAGATACAGATCCTAATGCAAAGTTTTCTGCTTGCTGAACGGCAAACTTATACGGCAATTCTACGACAATATCTATTCCAGAAAGCAAAGCCATTTTTGTCCTGGACCATTTTGAAACAATAGCGGGTTCTCCTCTCTGCAAGAAGTTTCCACTCATCACTGCAATTACAATATCGGCGTTAGCTGCTTCCTTAGATTGGGTAAAATGATATAAATGACCATTATGGAATGGATTGTATTCCACAATTATGCCGGTACTATTCATAAATTCCTCCATGTATTTAAATTTTAAATGTAATATGCCTTTTACTAACGGTTATACTTTATTTTATCACTAGTCTTGACAATTTTTTTAATAACTTGCTGAATACTTGCAAGTATTTGCATTTTCTTCAAAAGAGTATACAATACTAAGAATAGCTCTTACTACAATGATGATTTAATTTTTTGAAAGAAGTATCAATATAACTATTTGAAATAGGTTTTACGTCTAGCTCCAGCGCCTATCGACTAGCAAACTTCCGGTCTCCTCCCTACGATAAGTCAACATCGGCTCCTGAAAAACCTCGCCGTGTTTCCTTTATCTCAGTCGAAGCCCTCCAGTTTGTACGTCGATGAGCAAGGCGCCTTCGCATTTGAAATTGTAAAGATAAAATATTGACAAAAGGTATGATGAAAGCTATAATTACCTTTGTTGCCTTGGGGTGATTTACATGAAATGGTCTACGATTCAGTTGCAAAAATATCGCGGCAAGAACATCGAGTTAGATGAAATGATAGATGTTTCCGAGGATCTTATTAAAAGGGATTCACAAGTTCGTAACGTTTCTCCGATGCATGTTACAGGTATTGCGAATGTTACATCTGAAAAGGTAACTTTTCAGCTTCATATAACAGGAAACTTAATTTTGCCTTGCTCAAGAACACTTAAAGATGTTCGATACCCTATCGATATAGACACTACTGAAATATTTTTGTTGAAGCCGGCAGAATCTTATGAAGATGATGAGGCGGAAATTCACCAGCCTATTGGTGAAGTTATTGATTTGAACCCAATTATCACCGAATTACTTCTTTTGGAAATTCCAATGCAAGTATTTAGTGAGGAAGCAAATGAGAATTCAGAGCTTCCTACGGGAAATGACTGGGAAGTAGTGAGAGAAGACCAAGACAAACTAATTGAAGGCAAGGATGCAAAAAAATTAGATCCTCGTCTTGCCGGACTAGCAAAATTCTTTAATAAAGAAGAATCTTAAAAATTTGGAAGAACCAGCTTTACTGTTTCTTTACAACCGTGATCTCTTTAAGGAGGTGGGAAGAATGGCTGTACCTTTTAGAAGAACATCCAAAACTGCGAAAAGAAAACGCCGTACACACTTTAAATTACAAGTACCTGGCATGGTTGAATGTCCTAATTGTGGAGATATGAAACTTGCTCACCGTGTATGTAAAGCGTGTGGAACATATAAAGGCAAGGATGTAGTTAATAACTAATAAAAAAAGGTGAAGAGACCATGGCTCTTCACCTTTTTTTCGTTTTTTATGGAAAAGCAATGAATTAGAAATGGATTAACAGCAGATTCGAAAAACTCCAATTGCTAGAGAAAAAATACAATTAAATCCAAAAGATACTGTTCCAAAATTATTATTTAATTAAATCTAATCCTGGTATAGTCTATCTTTTCTATCAGCTGCATATGTATGAATTAATGAATCTTCCTATAGTAGAAAAAATGCATTCATATTTTACACAATCCTTGTGGATCAGAAGTTTACCCTACTTTAGGGAGTTTATTTTGTTAGCAAAATTGTCGTGTAAGGCATTAACGCATAGTAAGAGATCTATACATACTGCTAATATTTGCTTATGCCAATTCGACAGTTAGAGCGATAAATAAAAAGCTGGGAGGGATAGAATTGTCATCTACTCGTCAAGATGCTTGGTCACATGATGAAGATTTGTTATTAGCGGAGGTTGTCCTAAGACATATTCGCGAAGGAAGCACACAGCTTCAAGCGTTTGAGGAAGTCGGGAAGCAAATGAATCGTACTGCAGCAGCCTGTGGCTTTCGCTGGAACTCATATGTACGAAAACAATATAAGTCTGGTATAGAATTAGCTAAAAAACAAAGAAAAGAAAGAAAAAATAAACAAACTGATCAAAACGAACAGTCTGCACCGCTTCAATATGTTGAAGTTAGTGAAAAACAGGAAGAGGCTGTGCCTTCTATTAATTTAAAAAATGTTATTGCATATTTAGAAAACCTTCAATTTTCACAAGACCAAGCTAGGAAGGATAAAGAAAACTTAAGTAATGAGGCGGAGGAATTTCGAAATAAATTTTTCCATTTACAACACATTTATGAGGAGAAACAAAAGGAATTTTGTGAATTAGAAAAAGAATATTCCTCAATGTTAGCAATAATGGAAAAGGCTAGAAAAATGGCGTTGAAATAGAAACAAAATGTAGTATAGCCCCATAATAAGAACAAAAAAACAAACAGCATTTTAGCTGTTTGTTTTTTGTAGTTTAACACCTTCCGGACACCACACTAATGGATTTTGACCTAAATCTCTATCCATATCATATTCAACTGTTTGGAAACCTATCTTTTCCCAAAATTCTTTGGACTTCATTCTCGAATTTGTTTTGATTGGAAGACCTAAGTCTTTTGCAAAATCAACAAGAGCTTTTCCAAAGCCTTTAAATTGATAGTTAGGCAAGACTTCTAATTTCCATAATTCCAAATAAGATTGTCTCGGATCAAAATATAGATCGTATTTTGCATCTCGTTTGTATAAGCTCATACGGGCGACAAGTTTATCAGCAAAATAAATTCCGAAGAATGGGGACTCTGAATTATCTTCAATAATGTTTTCTTGAAGATCTTCGAGCATGGATAATTCCTGAATTCCATATTCTTTAAATTTTTTAAATTCTTCTAATGTTTTATAGTTAACTTTTAATCTCTCTATTTTCATAGCTGCCTTCCTCCTTATTTTATCTAAATCCTATGTGGATAAAAATTACTTTGGCTATTGTTTAGAATTAAGTGATGAAGTGCTGTTTTGATTATTATATATTAATTATATACCAAATAAATATAAAATTCCGCTTTAACTTTCGGAAGCGTTTACAAAAAATGAAGGAAAAAATATTTTTTTGTAGAATTTTATTTATGTGATGCATTTTGTAAGTGAAAAACGGGCAGATCATAATTCCCGTTTTCAAAAGAGACATATTTAGGATTTGTTGAAAGGGGTTCTGCTATGAATAAAATTTTAATAGCAAATCGTGGAGAAATTGCATCTCGTATCATTAGAACGTGCAAACAAATGGGGATCGAAACAGTAGCTATTTACTCAGATGCTGATGCGGAACTTCCGTATGTAAAGGAAGCTGATAAAGCTTTTTGTATCGGACCACCACCAGTAAATCAATCTTATTTAAATATGGATTTAATCATCGATATCGCTGTGAAGGAAGATGTTCAAGGGATTCATCCTGGGTATGGGTTACTATCCGAAAACAGTGCATTCGCTAAAAAGGTGATGGAAAAGGGAATCAAGTTTATTGGTCCAAATCCCGAAACGGTTGAAGAAATGGGCGATAAGATTAGTGCTCGCAAAAAAATGATTGCAGCTGGAGTACCTGTTGTACCAGGAAGTGTAGAGGGATTACAAAATATTGAGGAAGCCCTACATTTTTCCGAAAGAATTGGCTATCCGGTTATGTTAAAGGCAAGTGGTGGCGGAGGAGGTATTGGAATGATTCGATGTGAGAATGAGCAAGCGCTCAATCAGCATTTTGAATCTACAAAAAATCGCGCCAAGGCCTACTTCGGATCAGATGGAGTATTTATTGAAAAATGCATTGATAATGCTCGGCATATAGAAGTTCAAATATTTGCTGATCAGTATAATCAGGTAATTCATTTATTTGAGCGAAACTGTTCCGTTCAAAGAAGAAATCAAAAAGTTATAGAAGAAGCTGGTTCACCTAAAATTTCACAAGAAACAAAGGAGAAAATGTATGATGCTGCGATAAAAGCAGCAAAGGCAGTAAATTATGAAAATGCTGGTACTGTAGAATTTATTGTTGATGAAAATGAAGATTTTTATTTTTTAGAAATGAATACACGCTTACAAGTTGAACATCCCATCACTGAAATGATTACAAATATTGATTTAGTAAAATGGCAAATCACTGTGGCACGTGGTGAAAAATTGCCGTTAAAACAAAATGAAATAATGGAAAAGGGTCATGCAATTGAATTAAGAATTTACGCTGAAGATCCTAAAACCTTCTATCCTTCTCCAGGAACGATCTCCTCTCTTTCATGGGGAAAAGGGGATGGTATAAGAATTGATAGCGGTTATACTCAAGGTTTGAAGGTTACTCCTTTTTACGATCCTATGATTGCTAAATGTATTTTATATGCTGATTCAAGAGAAGCTTGCATTCAAAAGGCATTTACATTCTTAGAAGATACAAAAATTGAAGGTATTAAAACAAATATCCCGTTTATCCAAGCGGTTTTAAAGAATGAAATTTTTCAAAATGGATTTTATTTTACAAATATCAACAACATTATAAAAGTAAATTAAGTATTAACAAATACATTGGAGGAAAAGAACATGAAAGAAGTATATGCATCAATGGCAGGAACTGTGTTAAATGTTTTAGTAAATAACGGTGATGAAGTATCCGAAGGACAAACCATTATTATGCTGGAATCAATGAAAATGGAAATTCCGATTGAAGCAAGCGAGGCAGGAAGAGTTTCTGAAGTGAAAGTAAACGTTGGAGATTTTGTCAATGAAGGAGACGTCCTTATTACATTAGATTAAGCTTCAAATACGAGAGGAGATGGCCGTGTTGACGAAAACAACAGACTACTCATTGTCTGCTATAAAGGAAAAAATTAATGCAGGCGGTCCTGAAAAATATCATGAAAAGTTAAAGAGCCAAAATAAACTTTTCGTAAGGGATCGTTTAAATAAGTTATTTGATCATGGAGAATATGAAGAGGATGGTCTTTTTGCAAATTGCCAAGCAGAGGATTTACCTGCAGATGGTGTTGTTACAGCAATCGGAAAAATCAATGGTCAAACTGTTTGCGTGATGGCAAACGATTCTACCGTTAAAGCAGGTTCTTGGGGTGCTAGAACAGTAGAAAAAATTATCCGCATACAAGAAACAGCTGAAAAGCTAAAAGTTCCTTTATTGTACTTAGTTGATTCTGCAGGCGCGCGTATTACGGATCAATTAGATATGTTTCCAAACCGTCGCGGAGCGGGTAGGATTTTTTATAATCAAGTAAAACTATCTGGTATGATTCCACAAATTTGCTTGTTATTCGGACCATCCGCAGCTGGAGGAGCATATATTCCAGCATTCTGTGACATCGTAATAATGGTTGATAAAAATGCTTCCATGTATCTTGGATCACCGCGAATGGCTGAAAAAGTTATCGGTGAAAAAGTTACATTAGAGGAAATGGGTGGAGCAAGAATGCATTGTTCTGTCAGCGGATGTGGAGACATGTTAGTCCAAACAGAAGAAGAAGCAATTGACGCTGCCCGTAAATACTTAAGTTATTTTCCAAAAAATTATACGGAGAAGCCAAACTTCATAGAATCCATCCAGCCAAGAACTGGCAGAAGTGTTGAAGAAATTATTCCGAAGCATCAAAATGCTCCGTTTGATATGTATGAATGCATTGATTCACTGATAGATGAAGGCAGTTTTTTCGAAATTAAAAAACTATTCGCTCCAGAACTTATAACAGGACTAGCACGAATTGGCGGAAGAGCAGTTGGAATCATTGCAAATCAACCTAAAATCAAAGGTGGAGTTTTATTTGTGGATTCCGCAGATAAGGCAGCGAAGTTTATCCAGCTATGTGATGCCTTCCATATACCACTATTGTTTTTAGCAGACGTTCCTGGATTTATGATTGGTACGAAGGTGGAAAGAGCGGGAATAATTCGCCATGGTGCCAAATTAATTGCAGCTATGAGTTCTGCAACGGTTCCGAAAATTTCAGTTATTGTTCGGAAAGCATACGGTGCAGGATTATATGCTATGGCAGGTCCAGCATTTGAACCAGATTGCTGTATTGCATTGCCAACTGCGCAAATAGCCGTTATGGGACCGGAAGCTGCTGTAAATGCCGTCTATTCTAATAAAATTCAAGCGATTGAAGATCCGAAAGAGAGAATTGCCTACGTACAGGAAAAGCAAAAGGAATATCAAGAAACAATTGATATTTATAAGCTTGCCTCCGAATTGATTGTAGATGAAATAGTTGCTCCGAATGACTTAAGAAAAGTATTGATCAATCGTTTTCATATGTATGAAACAAAAGAGTTGAATTTTAGTACGAGAAAACATCCTGTATATCCTGTATAAATAATATAAGAACAGTACTTACTTAGTGCTGTTCTTATATTATTTTTAACACTATTATAATAATTTGGTACAATAATATTAAAATTTGTTAAATTGAGGGATAGGGATGAGAATTGGAATTATCGGTGCGGGATCCATTGGTCTTTTATTTGGAGGGTATTTAGGAAAGGAAAATACTGTTACAATGATGTTAAGAAGACAGGAACAAGCAGAACATCTTCGATATGAAGGAATTACCGTTGCAAAAGAAAAAAGACAGCACACAACGGTAGTTAATACGAATGTTCGAGGCGATTCCTTAAACGAAATGGATTTAATAATCGTGGCAGTCAAACAATATCATCTTTCTGACATCAAGTCTGAACTAAATAGTTTTAAACAGAATACTCCATTATTATTTTTGCAAAATGGTATGGGGCATATTGAAATGTTAAACGATCTAAACAGTGAAACGATATTAGTAGGAACTGTAGAACATGGTGCCCTTAAAATAAATGAAAATACCGTCCAACATAACGGAATTGGACAAACCAATATTGCCTTATTGAGAGGGGACAGCTCAATCATAAAATCTTTGGTTTCTTCTGATATCCCTTCGTTCCCATTTCACTATCATCATAATTGGGAAGAAATGCTCGTAAAAAAACTGATGATCAATGCGATTATTAATCCTTTGACAGCTGTTTTAAAGATGCAAAATGGACAGCTTATATCGAACTCCTACTATTTCTCTTTACTTAAAGATTATTTCTTAGAGCTTCATTCCGTCTTTTCTTTTATGGACAAGGAGCTTGTTTTTGAAGAAATAATGAAAGTATGCCGAAATACTAGTGAAAATAAGTCTTCCATGCTAAATGATATTCTACATAATCGAAAAACAGAAATTGATGCAATCCTAGGATATATTATAGATCGATCAAAATCGGAAAAAGTCCAAGTGCCAATTACACAGATGCTATTTCACATGGTAAAGGGAATGGAAGGGGGAAGAGGAGAGTAGAATGGGAGTATTTCTTTCTTGGGTAGCGGGAGTTTTGATAATAATTCCTTTGATTGCTTATATAATAGTGTTTTTTGCCATAAAGCTTATTACGAATAATCATAGAAAAGCAGTATCTATAGCTATAGATATTACCACCTTATTTCTAATACTATCAGTTAATGAACTTGCACTTGTTATCTGGTCGCACTCTTTTTTGTGGGTAATCATACTGCTCATGTTGCTAATTGCTATCGGCTTTGTTTTTCTATATCGTTACATACGCAATGAAATTATATATTCCAAGGTCTTCAAAGGATTTTGGCGTTTTAATTTTCTATTATTTTTGGCCGCCTATATTATTCTAATGATTTACGGTTTGACCCGCAGTGTGCTTGAATCAGTTGCAATGTATTAGTAAATGAAAATATTTCAAGCAATATTTTTCTCTTTCCTGCATAATAATGCTATACTCTAACAAGATTAATGATGGAAATTTATCATTTGTTTTATTATGAATTCAGAAAGGAAGAACACCATATGGATTTGGAAAATATCCTCATTCCAGCAACGAATCGATTCGCTTCCCTTTACATAGAGCAAAAGAAACCTGTTAAAGACTTTTTTCATTATGACATAACAGATCAAGATATTTTTAAGAAGCGTTATAAAGATGTGCTTTCTCGTACATTTAAAAGAGAAAAACTTGCTGAATGCATTGAGTCATATATGAAGAAATTTTCTTTTTCCAACGAAGTAAAAGAGTCCCTTGTAAAATTAAGACAACCAGATTCAGTAGTTGTTATTGGAGGGCAACAAGCTGGATTATTAACAGGACCGCTATATACAGTACATAAACTCATTTCTATTATTCAACTTGCAAGGGAGCAAGAAAGGAAATTACAATCCCCTGTTATACCAGTTTTCTGGATAGCGGGAGAGGACCATGATTACTTAGAGGTTAATCATGTTTTTGTGGAAAATGGCCGCTCCATCAGTAAATTAAGTTATGCTGAAGGACCAATTGATAAACGTATGGTATCGGATGTAGAATTTGATAAAATTCATATGAAAAAATGGGTTAAGAAAGTGTTTGAGCATTTCGGAGAAACAGAATATACGAAGCAATTGCTACAAATGATGGATACAACTATTGAACAATCAAAATCATTTGTTGATTTTTTCTCTAATATAATAATTAGCCTCTTTTCTAAATATGGTGTTTTACTTATTGATTCCGCAGATAAACAATTAAGAAAACTAGAGGTTCCTTTCTTTAAACGAATCATTGAGGAAAGCAGGTCAATTACGGATTTAGTTATACAACAGCAAGAACATATCCGTTCTTTTGAATTTTCCAATACAATTGAGATCGGAAAGAATGCGGTTAACTTATTTTATTACGACGGGAAAGAAAGAATTTTATTAGATTACTTTCCAGAGGGGGAGTACTACGTCGGCAAAAATAATAAAGTCCAATTTACAAAAGAGGAGTTATTAATAGAGCTCGAAAATCATCCGGAGCGCTTTAGTAATAATGTGGTAACAAGACCGATGATGGAGGAATGGCTGTTTCCAACACTTGCTTTTATCGGTGGTCCAGGGGAAATCGCGTATTGGGCAGAATTAAAACTTGCCTTTGAGCATATGGGATTCGAAATGCCGCCCGTTATCGCAAGATTGAATTTGACGATATTAGAGCGCTTTATTGATGCGGATATGAAGGAATTGCAATTAGATGCTGAAAAGACCGTTCGAAATGGTGTGGAGGAAGAAAGAACAAAGTATTGGAATTCAGTAAAAGATGAAACGTTGGACGGACTAGTAATGGAAGCAAGAGATTGGCTGGAAAACCAATATAGCCAAATTCTTTCCAGAAGTGATAAAGGTATCGAACCATTGATTGAAAAAAATCTATCCATCCATTTACGTCAACTTGAGTTTTTACAAAGAAAAATTAATTTAAATATTGAACAGAAGCATGACGCTGTTATAGGAATGTATGAGCGCATTGAAAGAAATGTAAAACCAAATAACTCCCCGCAGGAAAGGATTTGGAACATCTTTTACTTCATTAATAAATATGGCGCCACATTTATTGATGATCTATTATCCCTTCCATATGAGTTTGATGGAACCCATAAATTAATACGAATGTAAAACCAGTTTGAGATTTCAAACTGGTTTTTTTTATGGAAAAAACATGACAAAAAGCAGGAAATATTAAGGTTGTGGGAAAACATAAAAAATAGGTGGTGAAAAGTGGGGGAATGTGGTACATTTATTTTAGAAAGTGGGGGCTAGTTCTATGTTCATGGGGGAATACCAACATAACATTGATACAAAGGGACGAATCATCGTTCCTGCCAAGTTTCGTGAACTCTTAGGTGAGACGTTTGTTATCACCAGAGGACTTGATCGATGCTTATTTGGTTATCCGGTAGATGAATGGAAACAAGTCGAAGAAAAACTTAAAGCCCTCCCACTAACGAAAAAAGATGCACGTGCGTTTACCCGGTTTTTCTTTTCTGGCGCTTCTGAGTGTGAACTGGATAAGCAAGGTAGAATCAATATCCCCACTCCGCTTGTAAGTTATGCCCAGTTAGAAAAAGAGTGTGTTGTTTTAGGTGTTTCCAATCGAATAGAGATTTGGAGCAAGGAATTATGGGAAGACTATTTTGAGGAATCTGAAGAATCATTTGCTGAAATTGCTGAGAACATGATTGGATTTGACATTTAGAAAGGCTCTTTTCTTAAACTTTGTTGTTTTTGAAAAAAGAAAATCTTAATAGCTTCTACATACGCTTCATGAATGGATATCCCTTTTAAGAAAAGATGCCCGAAGCAAATCTTAAATTATTTACGAATTACGAAAAACAACAATCATGTACGATAACAGCCATTAGGTAACAAAGTGCGAATGATAAAACAAATAAATTTTCCTATGATTCGATTGGAAAGGTGATTTGAAATGTTTGAACATACAACAGTACTATTAAAGGAAACGGTGGATGAATTAAATATCAAGCCAGATGGAACTTATATTGATTGTACCTTAGGAGGAGCAGGTCATAGTGAGTATTTATTATCTAGGCTGTCACCACAAGGGAAATTATTTGCATTTGATCAAGATGAAACGGCGATAAATAACGCCAAAGTGAAATTGCAGAACTATGAAAATCAAGTAACGTTTATCAAGAGTAACTTTTTAAATATTAAACATGAGCTTAATCTGCGTGGAATCGAAGCCGTGGATGGAATTTTATATGACTTAGGTGTTTCTTCTCCGCAATTAGATACCCCGGAACGAGGATTTAGTTATCATCATGATGCCCCATTAGATATGCGAATGGACCTTCATGGAGAAGTATCTGCCTATGAAGTAGTAAATAGCTGGCCATATGAAGATTTAGTAAGAATTTTTTTCAAATACGGTGAAGAAAAATTCTCTAAACAAATCGCCAGAAAAATAGAGGCTGCACGAGAAAAAGAACCTATCGAAACGACAGGACAACTAGTGGAATTAATCAAAGATGGAATACCGGCTCCCGCAAGACGAAAGGGAGGTCATCCAGCAAAAAGAGTATTTCAGGCAATAAGAATTGCTGTTAATGATGAATTAAGCGTTTTTGAAAAGTCACTTCAAGATGCAATTCAATTATTAAAACCAACGGGAAGAATTAGTGTTATTACTTTTCACTCATTAGAAGATCGCATTTGTAAAACGATTTTCAAAGAAGTAAGTCAAGGTCCACAACTACCTCCTGGCATTCCGTTTGTACCTGATGAATACAAGCCTCAATTAAAAATCATCACAAAAAAACCAATTGTGCCAAGTGAAGAGGAACTTATCAATAATAATCGCTCAAGGTCAGCAAAGCTTCGTGTTGCTGAAAAACAATAAATTTAAAGTAAAATAAAGGGGGAGAATAGCTTGAGTAATTTAGCAAGAAAACAACCATATTTAGAACCACAGAGACAAAACAATATACCAACTATGCCTAAGCCACAGGCACAACCGATACATACACGAAAATCCATTACGTTAGGTGAAAAAATGCTAGGAATATTGTTAATTTCTTTCGTTGCTATTATGGCAATAAAGATTATTTCTACTCAAGCTACCATTTATAAAGTAAATAGAGATATTCAAGATAAACAATCCTCCATTCAATCTCAGATGAAAGTGAATAAAGATTTACAAGCACAAGTTAGCGATTTAAGTCAATATGACCGAATTAAGAAAAAGGCTGAAAAACTAGGACTAAAATTAAATGAAAATAATGTTAAGGTTGTTGAAGGCAAATGAACAAGAAAAGAATCAATGTTAACAGAGGAGCAGGGGTATTATTTTTGATATTCGGTCTGCTCTTTTTTATCATTATCGTCCGATTTTTTACGATTCAAGTTTCAGGTAAAGTAGATGGGGTTGACCTCGTAGCTAAAGCAGCTAAGCAATATTTACAAATGGATAAAATTAAAGCAAATCGGGGAACCATTTATGATGATAAAGGAGAAGTCATCGCAGAAGATACAGCATCCTACTCTCTTGCAGCTATCTTAGACAAAAAAATGACGACAGATCCTAAACATCCTCATCATGTGGTGGATCCGCAAATGACGGCAGAAAAACTATCAAAATATATTGATATGTCTGAAGAGGATATTTATAGACTACTTACCAAAAAAGGTCGCTTTCAAGTAGAGTTTGGTAAAGTTGGAAATGACATTTCCTTAGAAACGAAGAAAAAAATTGATGCCCTTAATTTACCAGGAATTATTTTTATTCCTGGGTCTAAAAGATTCTATCCTAATGGAATTTTTGCATCGCATTTAATTGGATATGTAGCTCAAAAAAATCCAGACAAACCTAATTCGAAATTGGTTGGAAAAATGGGTTTAGAACATAGCCTCGATAAATATCTGCAAGGTACTGATGGAGAAGTTTCCTTTAAAGGGGATTTGTGGGGATATTTATTGCCGGGAACGAAGAAACAAGTACAGCCACCAAAAAATGGTGACAATATTTATTTAACAATAGATAAAAAGATTCAAATATTTATAGAGGATGCACTATCCAAGGTAGAGGAAAAATATAAGCCTAAAAATATGATTGCCATTGTAGCCGACCCGAAAACAGGAAAAATTTTAGGGATGGGACAAACACCCACTTTTGACCCGATGACAAGGGAAGGAATTGAAAAAGGCTGGAGCAATCAAGCTGTAGAGACATCTTATGAGCCAGGTTCCGTTATGAAAATTTTCACACTTGCAGCTGCTGTTCAGCAAGGTGTATACAACCCTAATGAACAATATAAATCTGGTACATTTTCTGTAAAAGGTGTTCCTAATC
The DNA here is from genome assembly GCF_058781025.1 of Heyndrickxia sp. FW510-T9. NCBI lineage: Bacteria > Bacillati > Bacillota > Bacilli > Caryophanales > Bacillaceae > Heyndrickxia > Heyndrickxia sp. FW510-T9. The sequence continues at coordinate 72,309 of NZ_JBYSWK010000001.1, forward strand.
CTATCAGGGATTGGAATCAAGGAGCTGGTTGGGGAACTATTACCTTTTTGGAAGGACTTCAAAGATCTTCGAATGTCGCTTTTGCTACTTTGCTTGATAAAATTGGACAAGACACTTTTCGAACATATCTAGATCGTTTCCATTTCGGGCAACCAACAAATATTGGACTTCCTAACGAAGCTTCCGGAAAAATTCTATATAATTGGCCAATTGAAAAATATACAACAACATTTGGACAAGGGACAACTGTTACCGGGGTGCAAATGATTCAAGCTGCTACAGCTATAGCGAATGATGGGAAAATGATGAAACCGTATGTGGTGGATAAAATCGTAGATCCCAATAATGGGAAAGTCAAAACTACTAAACCTGAAGTGGTTGGAAATCCTATCAGCGCGGATACAGCTAAACAAGTAAGAGATTATCTTCGTACAGTTGTCACTGGAAAAGTAGGTGTAGCTACTGGAAAAGTGTATGAGATTCCAGGGTATGATGTGACTGGGAAAACTGGTACAGCGCAGATCCCTGGACCAGATGGAAAGTACTTAAATGGGTATGATGATTACATCTTTTCGTTTCTAGGAATGGCGCCAAAAGATGATCCTAAGCTTATTGTATATGTAGCAATCCAACAACCTCATTTGGACAAACAAAACTTAGAAAGCGGCTCGAAACCTGTTCAAATGATATTTAACCCAGTAATGAAAAATAGCTTACAATACTTAAATATTAAACCGATTAAAATGTCTGCTACAAAAATATCAAAGGTTCCTGATGTAACGAATATGAATATAACTGATGCGGATTCAAAACTTAAAAATACGGGTTTACAAGTAATTGTACTAGGAAAAGGTACAAACGTAGTTAATCAGCTTCCTGATAAAGGTACGACACTAATTCAAGGTGAAAAAATAATCCTTAAAACGGATAGCACTCCTTCCGTGCCGGATATGAAAAACTGGTCTAAACGGGATGTATTGAAAGTTGCTGATTTATTAGATCTAAAGCTTAATATGATAGGTGACGGGTATGTTTGGAAACAAAATATCACCTCTAATTCACCAGTCGTAAAAGGTGATCTTCTCGTCGTGAATCTGTTGCCAATGGATAAAATTATCGAGCAGCAAGCAAAGAAAGCAAATAAGGAAGATCAAAATAAAAGTGGTTCTAGTGAAGATTCGACTCCACCACTAGATTAACTTTCAGCCCTCAAATCCCTGAGGGCTGTTCTTTTTTTGGGGGTACAAGCATATATTTTTAGGGGAAAATAGCATTTTTATGGGGGAGAAGGCTAATTTACTAGAGGAGGATTGTGGTATTGAAACGAGTATCCAATGTAACGGTTAGAAAAAGATTGGTCATAACACTTCTTGTTGGTCTATTAATTTTTGGGATTATTGATACAAGACTTGGATATGTGCAATTTTTTTCAGGAGATTGGTTAACGGCAAGGGCGAAAAATTTATGGAGCAGAGATATCACATTTCAGCCGGAAAGAGGAAAAATTGTTGATCGAAACGGAATTGCAATTGCTTCTAATCAAAGTGCGCCGACTATCTATGTCATTCCACGGCAAATTGTAGATCCAGCAAAAACAGCAGAAAAGCTTGCAACAGTATTAAACGGATCAAAGGAAAAAATCTATGAACAAATTACAAAAAAATCAAGCAAAGAAAGACTGAGTGCAGGTAGGAAAATCTCTCCGAAAATAGCAAATAATATCCGTAAATTAAATTTAAAAGGAGTATATATTGCCGAGGATTCAAAACGTTATTATCCGTTCGGAAGTTATTTATCTCAAGTTCTAGGTTTTACTGGGATTGATAACCAAGGATTAACTGGACTTGAACTTACTTACGATAAGGAATTAAAAGGGAAAGTTGGATCGGTTCAATTTTTTTCTGATGCAAAAGGGAAAAGAATGCCTAATATGTCGGATGATTATGTTCCACCGGAAAACGGTATGAATTTAAAATTAACAATCGATACAAAGATTCAAACCATTATCGAACGGGAATTGAACAATGCAGAAAAAAAATATAATCCAGATGGGATCGTCGCAATCGCCATGGATCCGAATACAGGTGAGATTCTTGGGATGTCTAGCAGACCAACTTTTAATCCTTCAAAATATAAAAATGTTCCCCAGGAAGTATATAATCGTAACTTACCAATTTGGAGTACTTATGAACCAGGATCTACATTTAAAATTATTACCCTTGCCGCCGCCTTGGAAGAAGGAAAGGTGAATTTGGAAAAAGACTCCTTCTTTGATCCAGGATATGTTAAAGTAGGCGGTGCTACACTACATTGTTGGAAGCGTGGAGGGCATGGAAGCGAGTCATTTTTGGAGGTAGTACAAAATTCGTGTAACCCAGGATTTGTTGAGTTAGGTAATCGTTTAGGGAAGAATACTCTATTTAAATATATTCGTGATTTTGGCTTTGGACAGAAAACAGGCATTGACCTTTCTGGTGAAAGTTCGGGAATCTTATTTAATTTAAATAAAGTAGGCCCGGTTGAATTAGCTACCACCGCTTTCGGACAAGGAGTATCTGTTACACCGATTCAGCAAGTCGCCGCTGTTTCAGCAGCAATTAACGGTGGGACGCTATACCAGCCTTATATTGCTAAAGAATTAGATGATCCAATTACTGGAAAAGTTGCGATGAAAAAGACTCCGATTGCGGAGCGAAGAGTAATTTCAGAAAAAACATCCAAAGAAATCCGACATGCCTTAGAAACAGTCGTAGCCCAAGGTACAGGGAAAAATGCCTATGTTGATTCCTATCGAATTGGTGGAAAAACTGGTACTGCTCAAAAGGCAAAAAACGGGAGATATTTAGAAAATAACTATATTCTATCTTTTGTTGGATTTGCACCTGCAGATGACCCGCAAATTGTTGTTTATTTTGCAATCGATAATCCGAAGAATACCGTTCAATTTGGTGGTCAAGTAGCAGCACCAATTGCTGGAAATATTATTGGAGATAGCTTGCGCGCTTTGGGAGTTAGTCCGCGAAAAAATCAAATTGAAAAGGAAATAACGTATCCGCAAGTTCCTCTTGTTGAAGTACCTGATTTAATCGGTTCAAATAAAAAGGACTTCCTTGGTGTTGATGTTAATTTGAAACTAGACATAAGTGGAAAAGGGGATACCGTTTTAAGGCAAGATCCAGCACCTGGAAAGAAAGTGGAAATAGGATCAACAATTCGAATCTATATGAATTAAAAAATGGAGACGGCAAACATTTGATTGCCGTCTTTTTTTTTTAAAAATAGAATAATTTACAAATAAAAATATATGAAATAATTATAAAGCTGCATAGATTCATAATCATTTTTTTAGTAAAATAGAAACGATTGTTTATTTTGGAGTGGTAAGTTAAAAATTTTTTTAATAAAAAACATACTCAACTTTATTTTCCTATTAAGGAGGAAAAAAATGAAATTACATACACTCTTGAAAGTTTTACCATTTGTAAGTCTCCCAAATGAGAATCCAGAAATTGTTGAAATTGTTCAGGATAATCGCAAGGTATCTGCGGGAAGTTTATTTATTTGTATAAATGGACTGACTGTAGATGGACATCAGTTTGCTGAGGAAGCAGCAAACAAAGGGGCTGTTGCCATCTTAGCAGAGCGGTCATTAGATGTGGATATTCCTGTAATTGTTGTACCTAATACGAAAAGAGCGATGGCCATTTTAGCCGATTTCTTTTACGGTCAGCCATCGAAAAAATTACAGTTAATTGGGATCACAGGAACGAATGGAAAAACAACTACAAGTCATTTAATCGATCAAATCATTCGTGATGCAGATATAAATACTGGATTAATAGGCACGATGTACATGAAAATTGGCGATAAAATGATTGAAACAAAAAACACAACGCCTGATAGCTTGACATTACAAAAAACATTTAAACAAATGCTTGATGAAGAGGTTAATACCGCTATCATGGAAGTATCCTCCCATGCGTTAGATCAGGGACGTGTATTTGGTTGTGATTATGATGTAGCCGTTTTTACCAATATAACTCAAGATCATCTCGATTATCATCACACAATGGAAGCATATTTAAGAGCAAAAGGGCTATTATTCGCACAGCTAGGGAACACGTATAATCATGATCGTCCTAAATTTGCCGTTTTAAATATGGATGATCCAGGATCAAAACAGATTCAAAAGGAAACTGCAGCACATATTGTTACATATGGTATAGATAATATATCAGCACAATTTAGAGCTTATGATATTAAGATGAATTCAAAAGGTACTTCATTTACATTAGTATCGCCAGCAGGGGAAGCAAAAGTTCATCTTCAGCTTATAGGAAAATTCAGTATTTATAACGTTTTAGCAGCAATTGCAGTTGGGTACATACTAAATATTCCGATTGAATCTATTATTTTGACCATGGAAAAAGTGAAAGGTGTTTCAGGAAGATTTGAATTAGTTAGTGCAGGTCAGCAGTTTCCAATAATAGTAGATTATGCACATACACCAGACAGCTTGGAAAATGTACTAAAAACCATTAAACAATTTGCAAGAAAACGAATTTTCGTAGTAGTAGGTTGTGGTGGTGACCGAGATAAAACGAAACGGCCAATTATGGCCAAAATAGCTTGTCAATATGCTACAGACGCTATTTTTACGTCGGATAATCCTCGAAGTGAGGATCCAGAAGAGATTATTATGGATATGGAGGTAGGGGTAAAAGGACTTCCGTATACGAAAATTATTGATAGAAAAGACGCTATCCAATATGCTATCGGGCATGCTTCCGAAGGAGATGTAGTATTGATTGCTGGAAAGGGTCATGAAACCTACCAAATAATTGGAGACGAGATTAACGATTTTGATGATCGTGTTGTGGCAAGAGAAACAGTACAGGAGTTTAAAAAATGTTAACCATTTTAGAATTGAATCATCAATTTGAAAATAGGCGTGGAATTAAAGATGAATCAATAACATTTAATGTGGTATCCATTTTTGAAGATGAAGATTTGAACAAAGGCCTATTCGTGCCAATTTATCCTAAGCAAAGGCTGGATAAAGCAATTGAATCTGGTGCTATTGCTGCACTCTGGCCGCATGATAGAGAAATTCCTTTTTTTACTCCTAATCATTTTCCGATTTTCATAGTAGAAAATCCAATACAAGCATTGAAACAGCTTTGTGAAAATTATATTCAAAAAATTAAACAAGAAGAGTGTGAAAAAATGACTAAATTTATTTTATTTAGTTCTGAACTTCATAATAATCATCCACATACATATGATTTATTTGAAAAAGGTACAGGACAAAAACTAATTAAAGCAGTAAATAATTTAACAACCAGAAAGGGGCAGGAATAAAAATGATGGCAAAAGTTATCTTCTTTACAATTTTAATGAGCTTTCTTATTACAGCGCTACTTTCGCCTATTTTTATTCCCTTTTTAAGAAGGCTGAAATTTGGGCAAAGTATACGTGAGGAATTGAGTAAATCCCATCAAATGAAAAAAGGTACTCCGACCATGGGTGGAATTGTCATCGTCATTTCAATCTTGGTTACAACATTAGTAATGACTGGGAAAATTATTGAGCCTTCTGTTAATACGTATTTATTATTATTAGTCACATTAGGATTTTGCGTTTTAGGCTTTTTGGATGATTTCATTAAAGTAGTATTGAAGCGTAGTCTTGGACTAACTTCCAAGCAAAAGCTTTTTGGGCAAATTATTATTTCTGTCATATTTTATATTATTTTACGAGGATCAAATATACCGACAGATATTTCAATACCTTTTATCCATACCTCCATTGATCTTGGATGGTTTTATTTAATCATGATAATTTTCTGGCTAGTTGGATTCTCTAATGCTGTTAATTTAACGGATGGGGTAGATGGTTTAGTTTCCGGAACCGCTGCAATCGCCTTTGGCGCCTTTGCTATTATTGCATGGTATCAATCGCAAACTGAAATTGCCGTATTTTCCGTTGCTGTCGTTGGAGCGCTTCTTGGATTTCTTGTCTTTAATGCCCATCCCGCCAAAGTATTCATGGGGGATACAGGCTCATTAGCGTTAGGAGGAGCGTTAGCGACCGTTGCCATTTTAACTAGACAGGAATTATTGCTTATTATTATCGGTTTTGTATTTGTAATGGAAACCTTATCGGTCATCTTGCAGGTCATAAGCTTCAAAACAACAGGAAAACGAATTTTTAAAATGAGCCCAATACACCATCATTTTGAACTGCTCGGTTGGTCTGAGTGGCGAGTAGTAGTTACCTTTTGGACAGTAGGTATTTTATGTGCCGTATTAGGAATTTATATTGAGGTGTGGTTGTAATTGAAAAATATTAATGAGTATCAACATAAAAAAATACTAGTTTTAGGTTTGGCGAAGAGTGGAGTTACTGCAGCCTCCCTATTACACAAATTAGGGGCATTTGTTACTGTAAATGACAAGGAACCGCTTGAAAAAAATCCTGAAGCACAAGGACTACTTCAGGAAGGCATTAAGGTTATTTGTGGAAGCCATCCGATAGAGTTGTTAGATGAGGGGTTTGAATTAATTGTAAAGAACCCAGGGATTCCATATAGCAACCCTTTAGTTGCCGGTGCCATAGAACGTGGAATCACCGTTATTACAGAGGTAGAATTAGCGTTTAAAATATCTGAAGCGGAAATTATTGCCATTACAGGTACAAATGGAAAAACGACAACAACGACATTAATAAATGAAATTCTAAAGGAAGATGAAAATAAAGATCCACTAATTGCTGGAAATATTGGCACTGTTGCATCAGAAGTTGCTCAAAAAGCAACAGAAAACAACCAGATGGTCATAGAATTATCTTCCTTTCAATTAATGGGAATTAAGGAATTCCGTCCTCATATAGCTATTATTACAAATATTTATGAGGCCCATTTAGATTATCATGGGACGATAGAAGAATATGCGAGTGCAAAAGCTAATATAACGAAAAATCAAACAAATGAAGATTTCTTAATCGTGAATGATGATCAAAGTAAATTAATGGACTTAGTATCATTTTCAAAGGCGAAGCTAATTCCATTTTCCACTACTAGATACATTGAGGATGGCTGTAGCTTGCGTAATGATGATATAACATTTCTTGGTGAAACAATTATTTCTAAGAATGATATAGTTTTGCCAGGTGAACATAATCTTGAAAATATTTTATCAGCCGTTGCAGCCTCAAAGTTAATCGGGGTAAGTAATGAGGCAATCCGAAAAGTATTAACAACCTTTACTGGTGTTAAGCATCGAACACAATTTGTTATGGAAATTAAGGGACGCAAGTTTTATAACGATTCGAAAGCTACAAATATTTTAGCTGCTCGTAGTGCATTAAAAGCTTTTCAACAACCAGTTATCTTATTAGCAGGTGGCCTTGATCGTGGGAATGGCTTTGAAGAATTAGTTCCATATTTAAAAAATGTAAAAGCTCTTATCACATTTGGACAAACCGCAGATAAACTAGCTAAAGCTGGTATCGCTGCTGGAATAGAATCTATTCAACGTGTCGATAATGTTGAAAAGGCTGTACCTGTGGCATATCAATTATCCAACCCTGGAGATGTCATATTATTGTCGCCTGCATGTGCAAGTTGGGATCAATACAAAAGTTTTGAAATTCGCGGTGATATTTTTATTGATGCCGTGCATAAGTTAGTATAAGAGCTTGTTCAAATAATGAAGAGTTAAATACTATCATCATGAGATCAGCACCTTCAGTGTAGTTTAAGCTCGTTTGATGTGGTTTCAAAGGCTGTTTTCGGATAAATTGTTGTTTTTCGTACTCAGATTCGATTTCATTTAGGTATAGTTTCGGTGCATCTTTTCTTAAAAGGATTACTTACCTAATACTGAATGAAAAAATTATGAGATTTAAGATGATAAAGAAAACAATGATTTAGAAAAGAGCCTTTGTTTAAGAACCAAATTAAAAGCTCTAATAATTCACTGCCCGAGGTGTTGAAATTGCCTTTAAAAAAATCAAATCCTGATTTTATCTTAATTATTGTGACATTATCACTTTTAGCAATCGGCTTAATAATGGTTTACAGTGCAAGTGCAATTTGGGCTAATTATAAATTTGACGATTCTTTATATTTTGCTAAAAGACAGCTTTTATTTGCCGGTATTGGCGTAATTGGTATGCTGTTTATCATGAATGTCGATTATTGGACATGGAGAACCTGGGCAAAGCTTCTTTTAATTGTTTGCTTTGGTTTATTAGTTTTAGTATTAATTCCTGGAATCGGTTTGGAGAGAAATGGTTCAAGAAGCTGGATTGGGGTTGGAGCATTTTCCATTCAACCTTCGGAATTCATTAAGCTTGCCATGATAGCTTTTTTAGCTAAATTTCTAGCAGAAAATCAAAAATATATAACGACGGTTAAAAAAGGATTAGCACCTTCGCTCGCACTCGTATTTCTTGCCTTTGGAATGATTATGCTACAGCCTGATTTAGGGACGGGCACAGTAATGTTAGGAACTTGTATCATCATGATTTTTATTTCCGGTGCTAGAATTGCCCATTTTGCGGTATTAGGTTTAATAGGTGTGGGAGGTTTTGTTGCTCTAATTTTGTCTGCTCCATATCGAATGGACCGGATTACATCTTTTATGGATCCATGGAAAGATCCTTTAAGAACTGGATTTCAAATCATCCAATCCTTGTACGCAATTGGTCCAGGAGGATTATTTGGATTAGGCTTAGGACAAAGCCGTCAAAAGTTTTTTTATTTACCTGAACCACAAACAGATTTTATATTTGCTATTTTAGCAGAAGAGCTTGGTTTTATCGGTGGGACATTAATTCTTATATTATTTGCCCTTTTACTTTGGAGGGGGATACGTATTGCATTGGGTGCCCCTGACCTTTATGGGAGTTTTCTAGCGGTTGGTATCATTTCCATGATTGCTATTCAAGTTATGATTAATATTGGTGTTGTAACAGGATTAATGCCAGTTACAGGGATCACACTTCCGTTTTTAAGCTATGGAGGTTCATCCTTAACCTTAATGTTATTCGCGGTTGGAGTGTTACTGAATATAAGCAGATATTCCCGAATTTAGAAGCCCTTTTAAAGGGTTTTTTTACTTTTAATACAGTTCTTTATCATTCTTGTAAATATTCTTTTACTGTAACCAAATCATGGTTTAAAATATAGTATGATATACTAATCAGTCATAATCTTTAACGAGAAATGCATTAAAACAATCTAAAGCAAAATGTTATTCAACACGAGGTGGAAAAATGAAAATCATTATTAGCGGTGGTGGTACAGGAGGTCATATTTATCCTGCTCTTGCCCTGATTCGAACGATAAAAAAAGAACATCCTGATACAGAGTTTTTATACATTGGAACAGAAAATGGATTGGAATCATCAATTGTAACAAGAGAAAAGATTCCGTTTAAGTCGATACATATAACAGGTTTTAAACGATCAATTTCACTGGAAAATTTTAAAACCATTACACGTTTCCTCAAAGGTGTGCGCGAGTGTAAAAAGATGATAAAATCGTTTAATCCAGATGTTGTAATCGGAACAGGTGGATATGTTTGCGGTCCTGTTGTATATGCTGCAGCGAAACAAAAGATTCCAACAATTATTCATGAACAAAATAGTGTACCTGGCCTTACTAACAAGTTTTTAAGTAGATATGTTAATAAAGTTGCTATTTGTTTTGAAGCAGCAGGAGAATTCTTTCCGAAAAATAAAGTTGTTTTAACTGGAAATCCTCGTGCTTCGGAAGTAATAGGGGATCGTAATACAGCTATCCTTAAAAAGTTTCATTTGCAATCCAACATACCGACGGTTTTGATTTTTGGAGGAAGCAGGGGTGCCAGGCCAATTAATGAAGCTGTGATTAGAAACCTTGCCCAATTTTCGCAGAAAACGTACCAAGTCTTATATGTTACTGGAGATGTACATTTCAAAGAGGTAGAAAAAGAAGTTTCATTGATTGGAAAGTCTAACAATATTTCTATTGTCCCATTCATCCATGATATGCCAGAGGTTTTACGGGCAGTAGACTTAGTGGTATCAAGAGCTGGAGCAACTACATTGGCAGAATTAACGGCACTTGGAGTACCGAGTATTTTAATCCCAAGTCCATATGTAACCAATAATCATCAAGAGAAAAATGCCAGAGCTTTGACTGAGTCTGGTGCGGCAACACTAGTATTAGAAAATGAATTATCTGGTCCAATGCTTTTACAAGCTATAGATGAAATTCTTCTAAATACGGATAATAGGATTAAAATGAAAGAGGCAGCAAAAAAGCTAGGGATTTCTGATGCTTCGAATAGGTTATTTAAGGTGATGGTAGAATTAGCAAAGAAATAATCAGTTTAGGATTAGCTTAGATTGAATTGCGCTCTTACCACAATTTATTTACAAATATAAAATAATATAACAATGAATCATAAACGGTTTGATTATCATACCGTTTATCCTACATAACATATAAAAGCTAAATAGAAAGTTGTTTTACTAGGGAGGGGCGATCATTATATGGGAAAAGGCAAAGTTGTTTCATTAGAGGACCGAATTCCCAAACTAAAGCAGCAGAGAAAACGAAAAACTAATCGTCGGTTAATTTTTCTTCTGTCTGTATTCTTTTTACTCATCATTTGTGTTATTTACTTCCAATCGCCCTTAAGCCATGTTGGAAAAATCAGTGTTAAAGGTAACTTATCTGTTAGCGGAAAAGACATTATCGAAAAAAGTAGCTTATCAACAAAAACGAATATTTGGAATATGAAAAATGAAGATATTACGAAAAAAATACTTCAACTTCCAGAAATTAAATCGGTTGTTATTAAAAAGGAAATGCCTAATAAAATAAACATTCAGATAAAGGAGTATAAACAATTAGCATCATTAGCAACTGGGACTAGTTTTATTCCTGTACTTGAAAATGGTGTAATTATTCGTGGAGATAATGTAAAGAAACTTAATGTTCCCATCTTAACAAATTTTCATGAAGGTAATTATTTAAAGCTCATGATGGAGCAACTTCAACAATTACCTAAGGAAATCACTAATTCTATTTCTGAAATTCATTATGATCCAAATAATACAGATAAGTATCACCTTCTGTTATATATGAATGATGGTAATGAGGTTTCAGCAACAATGAGGACATTTGCTGATAAAATGCTCCACTATCCTTCTATAATTAGTCAATTGGCGCCTAACTCAAAAGGGATTATTGATCTTGAAGTAGGTTCATATTTCACACCTTTTAAAGTGAAAAAGGATCATAAAGATGAAAAACAGAACAGTGAAGGGTAAAAATACCATCTTCAAACTACTTTTGCTATTTTAAAGGATATTTATATTAGCTCTCTCCTTTTACCTAGCAACTTAAAAGATCTACTAGTTCAAATTTACCAGATCTCCAGTTTTAATTATTATTCTTGCATTAAGTTTAGCTTTTCTAGGTGTTATTCTTAGTGTAGACTTATATTTGGCGGCAGTTTTTTCGTTTCATGTACGCAATTTTAAACTGTCAGCGGTCAATAAAAGAATTATTTTTAAAAAATAGTATTATAAAAGTGAAAAAACTAAAAAAAATTAAACAATTTAAAAGGGAAATATTCACTTACGACGAATATTTGTATAGTATATATACTAGTAGATGATAAAATAGACAATATAATTAATAGTTTTAACTTATGCTAGATATGAAAAAGTAGAAAGACTTTTTAGGCAAAAGGAGGTGCCATTGTATGAACAACAATGAAATATATGTAAGTCTTGACATCGGTACGTCCACCGTTAAAGTAATTATCGGTGAAATGGTTAATGATTCATTAAATATTATCGGTGTTGGCAATGTAAAATCAGAAGGAATTCGAAAGGGTTCCATTGTCGATATTGATGAAACTGTTCATTCGATAAAAAAAGCAGTTGAACAAGCTGAAAGAATGATAGGGATGAATATTAACCATGTTATTGTTGGTATTGCCTCCAACCATGTAATGCTGCAATCATGTCATGGGATTGTTGCTGTTGCAAGTGAAAATCGCGAAATTTCTGATGAAGATGTAGCGAGAGTAATGGATGCTGCACAGGTAATTTCTATTGCACCAGAAAGGGAAATTATCAATGTTATTCCTAAGCAATTTATTGTTGATGGTTTAGATGAAATTAATGATCCTCGTGGTATGATTGGTGTTCGGTTGGAAATGGAGGGCACTATTGTAACAGGATCAAAAACAAGTTTACATAATACTCTAAGATGTGTAGAACGAGCTGGTTTAAATATTACTGAAATAGTATTGCAGCCATTGGCTGCCGGAGCTGTCTGCTTGTCAAAGGATGAATTAAATTTAGGAGCTATCTTAGTCGATATTGGTGGAGGTTCTACTACTTTAGCAGTATTTGAAAATGGAAATATCAAAAGTACAAGTGTCATACCAATTGGCGGCGATCATATTACAAAAGATTTATCTATCGTCCTGAGAACTTCTACAGAAGATGCTGAAAAAATTAAAATAAAGCATGGACATGCTTTTCGAAATGATGCATTAGAAGATGAGGTTTTCAGTGTTCCAATTATCGGAAGTGACCAGCATCAACAATTTAACCAATTGGAACTTTCTGATATTATAGAAGCTAGATTAGAAGAAATATTTGACTTTGTATTAGAAGAGTTAAAGCGATTGAATATTTATGATCTGCCAGGTGGTATAGTATTAACAGGTGGAACAGCAAATATACCTGGTGTGTTAGAATTAGCACAATCGGTCTTTCAAAATCGCATTCGTATTGCCATTCCAGATTATATTGGGGTTCGTGAACCACAATATACGACAGCAATTGGATTAATTAAATATGCATATCGAAATGCTAGATTACAAGGTCGAAGTGTAAGTGCATCTTCTATTCAGATAGATCATCAAGAAAAGAGACCTATGAAGAAATCACAACCAAAACCAAAAAATGAAAAACAACAAGAAGAGAAAATGTCCACAAAGATGAAGAAATTCTTTGGATACTTTTTTGAGTAATAGAGAGAGTAAGTTAACCATTAAGGAAGTTAGTTGCGACTGAAGAATGAAATCTTCACCGCAGGTATCCTTCTATTCTTATTACAGAACCCAGAGTAGAAAATAAGTCTTGGTGGAATACCGACGAATTAGGAGGATTTGTCATGTTGGAGTTCGATACGAATTTAGATTCTTTAGCAACGATAAAAGTAATTGGCGTAGGTGGCGGTGGGAATAACGCCGTAAACCGAATGATCGAAAATGATGTTCAAGGTGTTGAGTTTATTGCAGTCAACACGGATGCACAGGCATTGAATTTGTCTAAAGCGGAATTAAGAATGCAAATTGGTGCAAAGCTGACTAGAGGGCTAGGTGCTGGTGCAAATCCGGAAGTAGGGAAGAAAGCAGCCGAAGAAAGTAAGGAGCAGATTGAAGAAGCATTAAGAGGAGCAGATATGGTATTCGTTACAGCCGGTATGGGCGGTGGTACAGGTACTGGTGCTGCACCTGTAATTGCACAGATAGCAAGAGAGCTTGGTGCTTTAACTGTTGGCGTAGTAACTCGTCCATTTTCATTTGAAGGTCGTAAACGTTCTACACAAGCTACAGGCGGTATTGCAGCAATGAAGGAAGCTGTTGACACACTAATTGTCATTCCAAATGATCGATTATTGGAAATTGTAGACAAAAGCACACCGATGCTTGAAGCATTCCGTGAAGCAGATAATGTTTTACGCCAAGGGGTTCAAGGTATATCTGACTTAATTGCTACACCTGGATTAATCAACCTTGACTTTGCTGATGTGAAAACTATTATGACCAATAAGGGATCAGCATTAATGGGAATTGGTGTTGCTACAGGAGAAAATAGAGCTGCTGAAGCTGCTAAAAAAGCAATTTCTTCTCCGCTTCTTGAAAAATCGATTGATGGAGCTCAAGGGGTTTTAATGAATATTACAGGTGGAGTTAATTTAAGCTTGTATGAAGTTCAAGAAGCCGCCGATATTGTAGCTTCAGCTTCTGATCAAGAAGTGAATATGATTTTTGGTTCCGTAATCAACGAGGAATTAAAAGATGAGATTCTCGTGACTGTTATTGCAACTGGATTTAATGAGGATGGCCCTCAAGTCAAACAGCAGCATCAAGGACATAGCTTTGGACAAGTTAAACCTTCGCATAATCAGCCATTAAAGCGTGAACCTAAACGGGAAGAAATGCATCAAGAGCACGTTCGTAATACAACGCAGCATGTTGAAGATACACTTGATATCCCAACATTTTTACGAAACAGAAATCGCAAATAATGTTTTATATCAAAACCAGATGATTTATTCATCTGGTTTTTTTGTACTGATAATTTACCCCAACCTCTCATATTGAGAATGACAAATTTCGAATGAAACTTCGAAAAGTTCTTCTTTTTCACTTACAAGAAATGACACACTTTTAAAAGGGATGTACGATATACTGTCGGTATTATAGTTTTTCGAAAAGCTCTTTTCTTAATTTTTGTTGTATTTAAATTTGTATATCCCATAAAACTATCCATCTTGTTTTAGATTGTTAATCCTTTTAAGAAAAGAAGCCCCGAAACTATACTTTATTAGAAGAGTACGAAAAGCAACAGATAAAAATCAGCTTTTGGTTTTTATACAATTAATATGAAAAACATCATTCGAAAAAAGGAGGGGATATGTTATTGGTCATTTATATGGATGTAGTATGGCTACTGAACTTATTGGTAGATAGCATGCTCCTTTGGCTTACCGCCATTATTTTAAAACGCAATGTAAGAATATGGAGGGTCTTTATTGGTGGACTAATAGGCTCCATCCTAATTTTAATGCTCGTTACACCATTAGCTCATTATGCTGGGAATCCTATTGTTAAACTTGGATTTTCCATAGTAATGGTTTATTCCGTATTCGGTTTTAAACGATTTAAATATTTTTTTTCAAATTTATTAACGTTTTACTTTGCGACCTTTTTGATTGGAGGCATATTGATTGGTACCCATTATTTTTTGAATGTCGATAATCAGCTCCTGCTTGCAAGTGAAAAGGGTTTCGGAGACCCAATAAGCTGGATGTTTGTTATTTTTGGACTGCCAATTGCTTGGTATTTCGCGAAGCAGAGAATTTCAAATTTCGAAATGACAAAAATCCAATTTGATCAATTAGTGGAAGTGGAAATTTACATTAATGGGTTACATATTGTATTACCTGGACTAGTAGATAGTGGTAATCAATTACAAGACCCTATTTCAAAGGCTCCGGTAATGATTGTTTCAACTCAGAGCATCCTTGAAAAATTGCCCAATACAGTAATTACGCTATCCGAAAACCATGAAAGGCTAATGGATGGTTCCATTCAATTAGATCCTGAGTGGTACGATAAGATTCGTCTTATCCCTGCTAAAGCAGTCGGAAAAAATCAACAGTTACTTGTAGCCTATAAGCCAGATTCACTCCATATTCAAAGTGTAAAAGGCAGCTGGAACGTACAAAAATCACTTATTTCTTTCACAAACCAATCGTTATCAAGTGATGATATCTTCCAGTGTATTGTTCATCCAAAAATGTTAACGGGTATTCCAATCCAAAATGCTTCATAGTTCCCCGTATTCAATATTTGTAATATTACTATACTCTCGATAGTTCCAATTTAGAAGGAGGACTTCCAATGAAAAATCTAAAAATTAAATTGTCCTATATATGGTATAAATTATTAATGAAGCTTGGCTTGAAAACAGATGAAATATATTACATTGGAGGAAGTGAAGCACTTCCTCCACCATTGTCAAAGGATGAAGAAGAAGTACTTCTTAAAAAACTTCCAAGTGGTGATAAGGCTGCAAGATCATTATTAATTGAGCGTAACTTAAGATTAGTAGTGTACATTGCACGCAAATTCGAAAATACAGGTATAAACATTGAGGATTTAATCAGTATTGGTACGATTGGTTTGATAAAAGCAGTAAATACTTTCAATCCGGAGAAGAAAATTAAACTAGCTACATATGCTTCAAGATGTATTGAAAATGAAATTCTTATGTATTTAAGAAGAAATAATAAAATCAGATCGGAAGTTTCATTTGATGAGCCTTTAAATATTGATTGGGATGGTAATGAATTATTATTATCAGATGTATTAGGAACTGAGGAAGATATAATTACGAAGGATCTGGAAGCAAATGTTGATAAAAATCTCTTATTTAATGCCCTTCACCAGCTCACTGACCGCGAAAAGCAAATTATGGAGCTTCGTTTTGGACTTCAAGGGGAAGAAGAGAAAACACAAAAAGATGTAGCTGATATGCTTGGCATTTCACAATCATATATATCACGTCTTGAAAAAAGAATCATCAAAAGACTACGTAAAGAATTTAATAAAATGGTTTGAACTTAACGCAAATAAAAAAATTTTTTCGCGAAAAATGCCATAAAAATCAACGATTTAACAAACATAATTGGAATATGTAATCGTTACTATAGTGCATAAATTTCCCACCTAAGGAGATACTTATTTTTGAACAGCAGCTCCTGTTAGGAGGGAAATAACTTGAAGCGAAATAAAGTAGAAATTTGTGGTGTTGATACATCTAAGCTTCCTGTTTTAAAGAATGAGGAAATGAGAGAATTACTAAAGCAAATGCATGCCGGTGATATGTATGCTAGAGAAAAGCTTGTAAATGGAAATTTACGACTGGTATTAAGTGTCATTCAGCGTTTTAATAATCGCGGAGAATATGTGGACGACCTTTTTCAGGTTGGTTGCATCGGACTTATGAAGTCCATTGATAACTTTGATTTAAGTCAAAATGTACGATTCTCTACCTATGCAGTTCCGATGATAATTGGAGAAATACGCCGGTATTTGCGGGATAATAATCCAATCCGTGTTTCGCGTTCACTCCGTGACATTGCTTATAAAGCTCTCCAGGTTCGGGAGCGGCTAATTAGTGAAACATCAAAGGAGCCAACTGCAGAGGATATTGCAAAAGTGTTGGAAGTACCACATGAAGAAATTGTATTTGCACTAGATGCTATTCAAGATCCAGTTTCCCTATTCGAGCCAATATACAATGATGGTGGAGATCCTATTTTTGTTATGGATCAATTAAGTGATGAAAGAAATAGGGACAGTAATTGGATTGAGGAAATAGCATTACAAGAAGGTATGAGAAGGTTAAATGACCGTGAGAAATTAATTATACGAAAACGGTTTTTTCAAGGAAAAACCCAAATGGAAGTTGCCGAAGAAATTGGAATATCACAAGCACAAGTATCTCGTTTAGAAAAAGCTGCGATAAAAGCCATGAACAAGAATATTCAATAAAGTAAAGTCGTGCAACTATGAAATGGTGCACGACTTTTATTATTAATTCCTTTGTCCTAGCATATACATTAATTAATTGGATAATTGCCTTTAAGGAGAGGGATTAAGATGGTACGTATATCTGATTTTCAAATAAAAGATGTTGTAAGCATTTCTGATGGTCGAAGATTAGGAAATGTAACAGATATTGATATTAATTTAGACAATGGAAAGATTGAAAGTATTGTAATAGGTGGACAAGGGAAACTATTGAGCTTTTTTAGTAAGGATGAGGAAGTTGTAATACCTTGGAGCAATATTGTTAAAATTGGTGAGGATGTTATTTTAGTAAGATTTAAAGAACAAAAATTTATGGGGCAGCAGCAGCTTCAGGAGCCAAAAAATTAAATCATTCCCCCAATTAATAGTTTCTATGGTACACTATTGGAAAGTGAAGGTAAATACTACCTTCTTTTTTTATTATGGCTCTTTTCTTAATCAATGTTCCTTTTGTAGACGTAACTTTCATTAACATCCTTAAATAGTTCAAGAATGAATAATCATTTAAGAAGAGATGCCCCGAAGCTATGACTCCATTTAGATTAATAGCAATTTACGCAAAGCGACAATCTTTACGAAAAAGACATTATTGAAAAATAAATTGGAGTGTTCACAATGCGGGAACCATTTGAAAAACAAGATAAAGAATATTTTTATATAAAGGAATGGACGGAAGAAGAACCACATGTTATTGCTGGATTTACTACAAAAAATGGTGGCTATAGCGAAAGGTTTGATGGTACTCTAAATTGCGGATTTCATGTTGGAGACAATCAAGAGGCTGTTAGGAATAATAGGCAGCATTTGGCTAGGAAACTTCATTTTCCAATTAAATCATGGGTGGGCTGTGAACAAACACACGGAATTCGTATTGCGGAAATAAATAGTGAACAACAGGGAAAAGGTTCTCTAGATTATGAAAGCAGCATTCAAGATACGGATGGTTTGTATACGCATTTGAAGAATACCCTTTTGACTTTATGTTACGCTGATTGCGTACCTATTTACTTTTACGCTGCGAAGCATGATATGATTGGGATTGCACATGCTGGTTGGAAGGGAACGGTTAACGGCATTGCCAAGGAAATGATTGATGAATGGAATAAAAAGGGGATTGATTCATCAGATATAAAGGTGGCAATTGGGCCTTCTATTTGTGAAAAATGTTATGTTGTCGATAACCGAGTCATGAAAGAAGTTGATTCATGGTTATCTCCAGAAGATAATAAACCTTATAATGAAATTTCTGCTGGACAATATCAATTAAATTTAAGAAAATTAAATCAAATGATTCTTAAAAAATCAGGAATTTTATCAGAAAATATATACATAACAAAGCTTTGTACAAGTTGCGATCTCGGTGAATTTTATTCTCATCGTCGCGACAATGGAAATACAGGAAGAATGATTGGCTTCATAGGTTTGAAAGGATATGATGGAAGTGAAGGTTAGTGAAAAGCTAACAATAATTCAAAATAATATCGAAGAGTCTTGCATTAGGGTTGGACGTAACTCTAGTGAAGTAAAGATAATCGCAGTAACAAAATATGTTACAGTTGAAAGGGCGGAAGAAGCTCTTGAAGCGGGAATCATTCATCTAGGTGAAAATCGAGGTGAAGGCTTACTTGGAAAATGGGATTATTTAGGAAAACAACCGATATGGCACTTTATTGGAAGTTTGCAATCTAGAAAAGTAAAAAATATTATTGATAAAGTATCTTACATTCATTCTTTAGATCGAATGTCATTAGCTGAGGAAATAAATAAGCGAGCAGCAAAGCGAATTTCATGTTTTATCCAAGTGAATGTCTCGAAAGAAGAATCAAAGCATGGAATTTCAGCAGAGTCTGTAATAGACTTTATAAAAGAGCTACAACCATTAGAGAAAATACATGTTATTGGCTTGATGACGATGGCACCTTTAACGGAAGATGAAAATATGATTCGTCATACTTTTCGCGGTTTGAAACAGCTTCAAGAAAATGTACAAGCTCTGAAGCTAGATTGGGCCCCATGTGAGGAGCTATCCATGGGTATGTCAAATGATTATGAAATCGCAATCGAAGAAGGAGCTACATTTGTACGGATTGGTACATCATTGGTTGGGGAATAATTTAGGAGGTGTAAATAATGGGGTTGAAATCTAAAATAAAAACATTTTTTTTGTTAGATGATGAATATGATGATATGGAAGAAGAAAAAATGGGACATGAGGGTACTCATGAACATGAGCATGAGCCTGCCCCAAGATTTAATCAATCTTCTGCAAAGCAAAATATTGTCAGTCTGCAAAGTGTCACTAAGGGTTCTAAAGTAGTGTTAATAGAGCCTAGGGTATATGCAGAAGCCCAAGAAATAGCTGATCATTTAAAAAATCGACGTTCCGTGGTAGTAAATTTACAACGTATTCAGCATGATCAGGCAAAACGCATTATTGACTTCTTAAGCGGTACTATTTATGCCATTGGTGGCGACATCCAGAGAATTGGAAGTAATATATTTTTATGTACCCCCGATAATGTTGAAGTATCTGGAAATATTTCAGAATTAATGCAAGAAAGTAATTTTGATTCGAGGTGGTCCTGAATTAAATGAGTTTAATTTTTGGGTTATTAATTCAAATTCTATCGATATATTCATATATAATCATTATTTATATTTTTATGTCGTGGTTTAATGCACAACAAACATCCTTAGGAAATTTATTTGCTCGTATTTGTGAACCATATCTTGAACCATTTAGACGAATCGTTCCTCCGATTGGGATGATTGATATTTCGCCTATTGTAGCTTTAATTGTTTTGGGATTAGCACGCGGAGGACTTGGGCAATTGCAAGGTTGGTTAATGTAAAAGGTTGCAAATGCGTGCAACCTTTTTATTTTATTTGATGGAAGGATAACTATGAGTAATATTTATCAGCATTTTAGACCGGATGAGAAAGAATTTATTGACCAGGTTTTAAATTGGGAGCAATTTGTAGAAGATTCTTATGCACCTAAATTAACTGACTTTTTAGACCCTAGGCAAATACATATTGTAAAGTCAATCATCGGAACAGATTCACCTGTAAATTATAGTGAATTCGGTGGATATGATGGGGCTGAAAGAAAAAGAGTATTATTATACCCGGATTATATTACACCGGACAACAACGATTTCCAATTGACATTATTGGAAATAGAGTATCCAAGAAAATATGTTACTCTTGGCCATCGACAAATATTGGGCACCATAATGTCTCTAGGTCTAAAAAGAGAAAAATTTGGGGATATCTTGGTTCAAAATGATCGCATTCAACTTATCATACCTACGGAAATTATGGAATATATTAAGATGGAGATGCAGCAAATTGGTAAAACCAATATTCAGCTTGTGGAAGTTCCTTTTAGCCATGTAATTGAAAGTAACGAGGAATGGAGGGAACTTGTAACAACGACTAGCTCCTTACGATTAGATGCAGTATTATCCGCAATATATCCTATTTCTAGACAAAAGTCTCAAACACTTATTCAGCATGGCATGGTGAAAGTGAATTGGAAAGAAGTAGAGCAAACATCTTTTCTTTGTGAAGAAGGGGATATCATTTCGGTACGTGGATACGGGCGAAGCAAAATGATTGCAATTGAAGGTCAAACTAAAAAAGAGAAATGGCGATTGAAAGTTGGTTTATTAAAATAAATAAAAAAATTGCAGGAAATTCCCCTAATAGTGTCGAAATTCAGTTATAATAAAAGAAAATGATTGATACTTGAAGTTTGATCAGATTAAATCTATCAAAATCAGTAACATATTGTGGAGGTGGCATAAATGCCTTTAACGCCATTGGATATACATAATAAAGAATTTAGTAAAGGGTTTCGCGGTTACGATGAAGATGAAGTAAATGAGTTTCTAGACCAAATTATAAAAGATTATGAATTGTTAATTCGTGAAAAAAAAGAATTAGATGAAAAATTATCCTCCTCAAATGAAAGACTTGGCCACTTTACGAATATTGAGGAAACATTACATAAATCCATCATAGTTGCTCAGGAAGCAGCAGAAGAAGTAAAGGGAAATGCCCAAAAAGAAGCAAAATTAATCATTCGTGAAGCGGAAAAAAATGCTGATCGAATTGTAAATGAAGCACTTTCTAAGGCAAGGAAAGTTGCTATGGAAATCGAAGAACTGAAAAAACAATCTAAAGTATTTAGAACAAGGTTAAAAATGTTAATTGAAGCTCAACTCGATCTATTAAGAAACGATGACTGGGATAAATTAATGGAGTTCGAAATTGATGCAACAGAACTAAATCTTGAAGAAGAAATTAAGTAAGATAGTTTTACAAATGTATCGTCCTAGTTTAATTATTAGGGATAGGCTCTATTTTTGTATTACATTAAAGTTTACGAAAAAGCTCCTTAATATTCTTGACTGACTAGAAATTTATCACATATAATAGAAAAATAATATGTAAAGCGATGACAGGGACAGTAAAGTTATTATCATCTTATTTTAGCGAGCCAAGGATAGTGGAAGCTTGGTATAAGTAATATTCTTGAAAATCACCCTTGAGTACTTGATTTGAAAGCAAACATGCGAGTAAATGACGGCGTTCATTCACGTTATGAATGGAAGAGAGGACAAAAAAACATTTGTCTATCAGGGTGGTACCGCGGGAAAACCTTCTCGTCCCTATTGGGATGAGAAGGTTTTTTTGTTGTTTAAATTGGAAAGGATTTATACGAACTAACAAATGTCTCTGTAATCTTTTATATAAGGAGGAAAAATTCGTGGAATATAAAGATACGTTATTAATGCCAAAAACTGAATTTCCGATGAGAGGAAATTTACCAAAAAGAGAACCTGAAATTCAAGAAAAATGGGAAGAAATGAATATCTATCAAAAAGTTCAGGAAAGAACTAATGGTAGACCATTATTCATCCTTCATGACGGACCGCCGTATGCAAATGGTGACCTACATATGGGGCATGCTTTAAATAAAACCTTGAAAGATTTTATCGTTCGTTTTAAATCAATGACAGGATACTCAGCTCCATATGTTCCAGGATGGGATACACATGGTTTACCTATCGAACAAGCATTGACAAATAAAGGCGTTAAAAGAAAAGAAATGTCCATTGCCGAATTTCGTAAATTATGTGCTGAATATGCTTACGAACAGGTTGATAATCAACGTACTGCTTTTAAACGTATAGGTGTACGTGGTGATTGGGACAACCCATATATCACTTTAAAACCAGAATATGAAGCTCAGCAAATCAAAGTATTCGGTGAAATGGCGAAAAAAGGGTATATCTATAAAGGGAAAAAACCTGTTTATTGGTCCCCTTCTAGTGAGTCTGCATTGGCAGAAGCTGAAATTGAATATAATGATAAACGATCAGCCTCCATTTATGTAGCATTTGATGTGAAGGATGGAAAAGGTGTATTGGAGAATGGGACTAAAATTATTATCTGGACTACCACACCTTGGACAATTCCTGCAAACCTAGGTATTTCCGTTCATCCAGAATTAAAATATGCTATTGTTGGAGTAAACAATCAAAAATATGTAGTAGCTGAAGCGCTATTGGAAGAGGTTACTTCATTACTTGAATGGGATAATCCACAAGTAGTACAAACGGTTGTAGGGAAAGATTTAGAGTATATTATTGCTAAACACCCATTATATGATCGTGAATCACTTGTCATGTTAGGAGATCATGTTACTACTGAATCAGGTACTGGATGCGTGCATACTGCTCCTGGTCATGGTGAAGATGACTTTATCGTTGGGAAAAAATATAATTTAGATGTACTATGTCCAGTTGATGATAAAGGGTATATGACTTCAGAAGCACCAGGATTTGAAGGTTTGTTTTATGATAAAGCAAATAAACCGATTACGGAAAAACTTGAAGAGGTCGGAGCATTATTAAAACTAAACTTTATCACTCATTCCTATCCACATGATTGGCGAACAAAGAAACCTGTTATTTTCCGTGCTACAGCTCAATGGTTTGCTTCTATCGATTCATTCCGTGAGGAGCTTCTTCAAGCTATACAAGAGGTGAAATGGGTTCCTTCATGGGGAGAAACAAGACTATTTAATATGGTTCGTGATCGCGGTGATTGGTGTATTTCCCGTCAGCGTGCATGGGGTGTTCCAATTCCTGTATTCTATGCGGAAAATGGAGATCCAATTATTACAGATGAAACAATTGCTCACATTTCAAAATTATTCCGTGAAAATGGATCAAATATTTGGTTTGAAAAAGAAGCAAAAGATTTATTACCTGAAGGATTTACACATCCTAGCAGTCCGAATGGTAATTTTACAAAAGAAACAGATATTATGGATGTTTGGTTTGATTCAGGGTCATCTCATCAAGCTGTATTGGAAGAAAGAAATGAATTACAACGTCCAGCTGATTTGTATTTAGAAGGATCAGATCAATATCGTGGATGGTTTAATTCGTCCTTAACAACTGGAGTGGCTGTAACTGGTAAAGCACCTTATAAAGGGATTTTAAGTCATGGATTTGCTTTAGATGGTGAAGGAAGAAAAATGAGTAAGTCGCTAGGAAATGTTATTGTTCCTGCTAAAGTAATTAATCAATTAGGTGCAGATATTATTCGTCTTTGGGTCGCATCTGTTGATTATCAAGCAGATGTTCGTGTATCTGATGCTATTTTGAAACAAGTATCAGAAGTATATCGAAAAATTCGTAACACATTCCGCTTCTTACTTGGGAATTTAAGCGACTTCCATCCAGAACAAGATGGTATTGCATATGATGAATTGCGTGAAGTTGACCAATTCTTACTAGTTAAATTAAATAAACTAGTTAAACATGCACGTGAGGCGTACGAACGTTATGAATTTGCTAGCATCTACCATGCAATTAATAATTTCTGTACATTAGATTTAAGCTCTTTCTACTTAGATTTTGCTAAAGATGTATTATATATTGAGGCGAAGGATAATTATGAACGTCGTGCGATGCAAACGGTATTATATGAGTGTCTAACATCGCTTACAAAGCTATTATCACCAATTCTTCCACATACTGCGGATGAGGTCTGGGCATTCATTCCAGGTGTAGAAGAAGAAAGTGTGCAATTAACAGATATGCCAGAGCCTAAAGAACTTCAAAACGCTAAAGGCTTAGAAGAAAAATGGGATCGCTTTTTAAACCTTCGCGATGATGTTTTAAAAGCACTAGAAGAAGCAAGAAATGAAAAAATTATTGGGAAATCATTGACTGCAAAAATTTCATTGTATGTAAATGAAAATACAAAGGAATTGCTTGAAAGCATTTCAGAGAATATGAAACAGTTATTTATTGTTTCTGGTTATGAAGTAGCTGGTTCATATGATGAAGCTCCTGAAAATGCAGTTAAGCTTGAACATGCTGCAATTGTTGTCGAAAAAGCAGATGGTGAAACTTGTGAAAGATGTTGGATTGTAACTCCTGAAGTAGGAAAAGATGAAAAGCATCCAACACTTTGCTTACGTTGTGCGTCCGTAGTTGAAAAAGAATATGTATAAAAATAAAGTGCTTGACACCAAACGGTGTTAGGCACTTTATTTCTAATTTTTAGTAGTTTTTGCAACAGTTACTCCCGAAAAACTTTTGGTTCATGGGCACACTAATGAATACAATACGTTGGAGGGATGGATATGAATATGGAGAATGATGAATTATTCTGTTTGTTGCAATCGTTAAAAGCAGAGCTAACGGCATATAAAACAAATAATGAAATGATTCAAGCCCTCATCAAGGAGGAACTCAGTGATATAAATATCGCACTTTCTAAATGGGATAACGGTCATTTTGGAAAATGTGAACAAAGTGGTGAAGCAATTCCAAATAATTGGCTCGATTCCATACCAACATTAAAAAGTTCTGAAGACTGGTATGAATTAAGGAATTATGCAAAAGTAGCCATCCCATTTAATTAAGGTAGAAATACTATTTCTTCCCTTTCATCCATATAGTATGCTAAAATTCAAAAGAAACGTTTTAAAACCAAAATGAATTAATACATATGGATTCGGGGGTTGCTTTTGTGGTTTTTTACATTATCGCACTATTTATTATTGCATTAGATCAATTAACCAAATGGCTTGTTGTTAAAAATATGGAATTTGGCGAAAGTATCCCTATAATAAAAAATTTGTTCTATATCACCTCACATCGTAATGAAGGTGCTGCCTGGGGGATATTACAAGGACAAATGTGGCTATTTTATCTAATCACAGTAGTAGTAGTCATTGGGATAATTTATTATATGCAAAAATATGCTAAGGGAAAAGTATTATTAGGTGTAAGTCTTGGCTTTATGCTTGGTGGAGCAATTGGAAATTTTATAGATAGAGTATTTAGAAAACAGGTTGTTGACTTTATCCATACGTATATTTTCGGATATGACTTTCCGATTTTTAATATTGCAGATTCTGCATTAACGATTGGTGTGATTCTGTTAATTATTTACATGCTACTAGAAGAGTTTCGTTCAAAGGAGAAAACATATGGAAATAATGGAACACATCATACAAGAAAATGAAAAAAATGAACGGTTAGACAAAGTGTTATCTACTATTAATGATGAATGGTCAAGATCTCAAGTTCAGCAGTGGATTAAAGACGGCAATGTGACTGTTAATGCAAAAATAGTGAAATCTAATTATAAAAGTAATTTAGGCGATAAAATTTTAATAAGCATTCCGGAGCCACAAAATTTGGATGTTGTTCCAGAACAATTGGATCTTGATATATATTACGAAGACCACGATGTATTGGTAGTAAATAAGCCAAAAGGTATGGTGGTGCACCCTGCTCCTGGTCATTTGACTGGTACCTTAGTGAATGGATTAATGGCTCAATGTAAAGATTTATCAGGAATAAATGGTATTTTAAGACCAGGTATTGTGCACCGAATAGATAAAGATACATCAGGACTATTAATGGTTGCGAAAAATGATATGGCACATGAAAAGCTTGTGAACCAATTAGTGGAAAAATCAGTGACACGCAAATACTACGCCATTGTTCATGGTGTAATACCTCATGATTATGGGACAGTTGATGCACCTATTGGAAGAGATCCTGAGGATAGGCAAAGAATGACGGTAGTGGATAATGGAAAACATGCGGTCACTCATTTTCGTGTATTAGAGAGATTTAATCAATATTCATATATTGAATGTGAATTGGAAACTGGAAGAACTCATCAAATTCGAGTTCATATGAAATATATTGGCTTTCCACTTGTAGGGGATCCAAAGTATGGTCCAAGAAAAACACTTGATATTGATGGTCAAGCACTTCATGCAGGGATATTAGGTTTTGTTCATCCAAGGACAGAAGAGTATATGGAATTCGAAGCGCCATTACCAGAATATTTTTCAAGGCTTTTACATGATATTCGAAACTAGTGATTGACAAAATCGTGGTCATGTTTTATTCTATTAGTAGCTAAATAGCCCTTTAACCCAGTCCAGAGAGGCTGAGAAGGATACGGAAATTTATTATTTTTGTTATTATTACGTATGCCCTCTCAACTCTAATTGAGAGGGTTTTATATTGGAGTGATACTATTGAATCAAAAAGCAGTCTTACTAGATGAACAGGCAATTAGTCGATCACTAACTAGAACTGCACATGAGATTATCGAAAGAAATAAGGGAATAGATAATTGTGTCTTAGTTGGAATACGAACAAGAGGAATCCATATTGCAAAACGTTTGGCTGAGAAAATTGAAAAAATTGAAGGAAATCCGATCATAGTTGGTGATTTAGATATCACTTTATACCGTGATGATTTATCTATTAAAACACAGAATGCTGAACCAGAAGTAAAAGGTTCTAATATTCCATTTGATATTACAAACAAGAAAGTAATTCTTGTAGACGATGTTTTATTCACGGGGAGAACTGTAAGGGCTGCAATGGATGCACTAATGGATATTGGAAGACCATCGCAAATTCAGCTCGCAGTCCTTGTTGATAGAGGGCATAGGGAACTTCCAATACGTGCAGATTTTATTGGAAAAAATATACCAACTTCCAGCTCTGAAAAAATAGTTGTGGAGCTAATGGAAGTGGATCAGGTAGATAAAGTAAGTATTTATGAAAATTAAATAGTTTATCCTTTTAAAGACAGTCCCGTGAGGCTGGCAAAGGAGTTATAGCCAAATCTATCAAATTTTTTGGCTACTTATACCTCTTTGCAGCTTCACCGCTGTAAAGAGGTTTTTTTATTGCGCTATTCTGACATAATTGAGGAGGAACACAAATGGGGAAACAACAAGAAATTATTTTAGATATACACGAAAAACCTGGTGTATCACAATGGATTAGTCTTAGTATCCAGCATTTATTTGCGATGTTCGGTTCTACGGTACTTGTCCCAATGCTTGTAGGTTTAAGTCCTGCAGTAGCGTTAGCGTCAAGTGGTTTAGGAACTTTAGCATATATTTTAATTACAAGAGGACAAGTACCAGCATACTTAGGATCAAGTTTTGCCTTTATAGCTCCCCTTATAGCAGCAAAAACTGCAGGTGGGCCAGGAGCTGCAATGATGGGTACCTTCCTAGCAGGTATTGCTTATGGTATCGTTGCTTTAATTATTTCAAAAACAGGGTATAAATGGCTGATGAGGCTTCTACCACCTGTAGTAGTAGGACCAGTGATTATCGTTATCGGTTTAGGAATTGCAACAGTGGCGTGTGGGATGGCTATGTATAAAAATTATGGTGCCCCAGCTCAAGACCTAATTTATAGTCAGAAACATATGGCTATCGCACTAAGCACATTAGCAATTACGATTATAAGTTCAGCTTTCTTGAAAGGATTCTTCCGTATCATCCCGATTCTAATTGGGATTGTAGGAGGATATATTATCTCAGTGTTTGCAGGAATCGTAGATTTTACTCCTGTCATAAAGGCACATTGGCTAGCATTACCAGATTTAATATTTCCTTTTGCTTCATATAAACTAACTTTTTCCGGGAGTATTTTTTTCCTAATGGTTCCTGTTGCCATCGTCACTCTATCAGAGCATATAGGACATCAGCTTGTGTTAAGTAAAGTTGTCGGAAGAGATTTAGTTGCAAAGCCAGGATTAGGTCCATCAATCATGGGAGATAGTGTTTCCATTATTATTGCTTCGTTAATCGGTGGTCCGCCTACAACAACCTATGGTGAAAATATTGGAGTATTGGCAATCACAAAAGCATATAGTGTTTATGTAATCGGAGGAGCGGCAGTATTCGCAGTTTGCTTTAGTTTTATAGGAAAAATTAGTGCTCTTCTAAGTACGATTCCTCCTTGTGTGATGGGAGGAGTATCTATCCTGCTATTTGGAATAATTGCTTCAAGCGGATTGAGAATGCTAGTGGATAATAAAGTTGATTTTAGTTTAAATCGCAACTTAATTATATCCTCTGTCATCTTAGTAATAGGTGTCGGTGGTGCTTACTTAAAGCTAACTGAAAAATTAGAGCTATCCAGTATGGCATTAGCAGCAATTATCGGGGTTATCTTAAATCTTGTTTTACCAGGAAGACCAAAAGAAGAAATAAATATGTTTGAACAAGAAACTGAATAAGGATCCACCTTTTAATGTAAGTCCAGAGAGGCTTAAAAGGGTGTTGAAATGTGAACGAAGGTTTTTCCTAAAACTGATTCACATTTTGATAATGCACCCTGCACTTTACTTAGCGCAGGGTGTTTTCATTTAGGAGGGGAAAACATTGAGAAATTTACTATCCATTTCCGATCTTTCGGTTGAAGAAATAAACGAATTGTTGAGAGAAGCAGCATTTTTTTCAAAAGGAGAGTTTTGGAGACCAAAGCAGCAAACCTTTGCAGTCAATATGTTTTTTGAATCAAGCACAAGAACGAAAAGCAGTTTTGATGTAGCAGAGAAGAAATTAGGATTAGAAGTAATTCCTTTTGATGTGAATTTCTCAAGTGTTTCAAAAGGTGAATCACTTTATGATACGGTAAAGCTTTTTGAAGTAATCGGGACAAATATTGCAGTTATAAGACATCCCCAAGACCGTTACTATGACACTTTGGTTGGTAAAGTAAATATTCCAATTATTAATGGGGGAGATGGATGCGGTCAACACCCTACTCAATGTCTTCTTGATCTGTTTACGATTCAACAAGAATTTGGCGGATTCAAAGATCTCCAAGTGGCAATAATCGGTGACATTATGCATAGTCGTGTTGCCAGGTCCAACAAGGATGCTTTAAGTAAACTTGGAGCGAAAGTAGTGTTTTCCGGACCTGAGGAATGGTTTGACTCCTCATTCTTAAGCACTGGACAATATGAAAATATTGATAAGGCCATTGAAAATGCAGATGTCGTTATGCTACTAAGAATTCAAAATGAAAGACATGAACAAACTTCCAATATGAGTGCAGAACAGTATCACTTAAAATACGGTCTAACACTTGAACGAGAAAGCCGTATGAAACGGGGCAGTATTATCATGCATCCTGCACCTGTCAATCGTAATGTGGAAATAGCAGATGAATTGGTGGAAGCTACGCGCTCAAGGATTTTTAAACAAATGGAAAATGGAGTTTTTGTGAGAATGGCAGTACTGAAAAAAATACTTGAGTGTGGAGGATACTAAAGATGAATTATTTACTTAAAAATGGAATGATCTTAACGGAAAACGGAGAATTACAAAAAACAGATATTCGGATAATGGATGGAAAAATTGCAGAAATCGGTATTCATTTAGAAACCCAAGGTGAACAGAAAATAGTTGCAGATCAGTATCTCGTCACACCAGGATTCCTCGATTTACATATTCATCTCCGCGAACCGGGTGGAGAGCATAAAGAAACCATAGAAACAGGTACATTAGCAGCTGCAAAAGGCGGATTTACCACGGTTGCTCCAATGCCCAATACAAAACCGGTGCCAGACACCATGGAACAGATGGAATGGTTGCAAAAACGTATCATGGAGACCGCTAATGTCCGAGTACTCCCCTACGCATCAATTACCATGAACCAAGCAGGTGTGGAACTGACTGATTTTGCCGGATTAAAAAGAGCAGGTGCATTTGCCTTTACAGATGATGGAGTGGGAGTTCAAACATCTTCTGTTATGCACGAAGCAATGAAACGGGCAGCTGCACTTGATATGGCAATTGTTGCCCATTGTGAAGATAACTCGCTTATTTATGGAGGTGCATTTCACGAAGGTGAGTTCACAAAAAAACATGATATTCCTGGAATTCCTTCCATATGTGAGTCGGTGCAAATAGCCAGAGATGTTTTGCTTGCTGAAGCATCAGGCTGTCACTATCATGTCTGCCATATTAGTACAAAAGAATCTGTCAGAGTGGTAAGAGATGCAAAGAAGGCAGGGATTAAGGTAACGGCAGAAGTCACACCGCATCACCTATTGCTTTGTGATGAAGATATCCCATCTATAGATACAAATTATAAAATGAACCCGCCGCTAAGAGGGAAAGAGGACCAAAAAGCATTAATCAATGGGTTATTAGATGGAACCATTGATTTTATTGCAACAGATCATGCCCCGCATACAGCAGAAGAGAAAGCAAGAGGATACGTGTCAGCGCCATTTGGAATTGTTGGATTAGAAACAGCCTTTCCGCTGCTTTATACAAATTTTGTAGAAAAAGGGATTTTTACATTAAAACAGCTAGTCGATTGGTTAACAATTAATCCAGCGGAAAGTTTTAAGCTGCCATTTGGAACATTAAAGATTGGCAGTAAAGCAGATATTGTTTTACTAGATTTACAGAGCGAAAAAACAATTGACCCATTGGAATTTTTATCAAAAGGCAAAAACACGCCATTTACTAACTGGAACTGTAAAGGATGGCCAGTCGCAACATTTGTTGATGGAGAAATAAAGTGGTCTATCGGAGGTGCTTTTGCATGAAAAGACAATTAATTTTGGAAGATGGAACAGTATTAGTAGGGAATGCATTTGGAAGCGAAATTGAAACAGTGGGTGAAGTTGTTTTTACAACAGGGATGACTGGATATCAAGAAACGATTACGGATCCTTCCTTTTGCGGCCAAATTGTAACGTTAACTTATCCTTTAATCGGTAATTACGGCGTTAATAGAGAAGACTTTGAATCTATTAAGCCTGCCATTAAAGGGCTTATTGTAAAGGAAGCGGCTACTTACCCATCAAATTGGCGAAGTGATATGAGCATTCATGAGTTCTTACAAAGTAAAGGCATTCCTGGTATTGAGGGAATTGATACGCGTAAGCTAACTCGCATTATTCGCAAATATGGAACATTAAAGGGTGCCATTTGTTCCATTAAAGAAAACCCGGAAGAAATCATCGGACGTTTGAAACAATTGGAACTTCCTACAGATCAAGTAAAACAAGTATCTACTAAAAATCCTTATCCAAGTCCGGGAAGGGGGCATAAAGTTGTTCTAGTAGATTTCGGATCGAAACATGGTATTTTAAGAGAATTAAATAATCGTGATTGTGATGTAACGGTTGTGCCATATCATACAGCTGCAGAGGAAATACTTTCTCTCCATCCAGATGGAGTAATGCTATCCAATGGACCTGGAGATCCAAAAGATGTACCAGAGGCTATTAAGATGGTTCGTGATTTATTAGGGAAAGTTCCTTTATTCGGAATCTGTTTAGGCCATCAATTATTTGCTCTAGCATGTGGCGCTGACACATATAAATTGAAATTTGGTCATCGTGGAGCAAATCATCCAGTTAAAGATTTATGCTCAGGTAAAGTGGTCTTTACTTCTCAAAACCACGGATATGCCGTCGATGAAGCATCTATAAAACAAACAGATTTGGAGATTACCCAGATTAATTTAAATGATCAGACGGTAGAAGGTCTTAAACATACGAAATATAGTGCATTTACAGTCCAGTACCATCCGGAAGCTTCACCAGGGCCGGAAGATTCTAATGAACTTTTTGACGAATTCTTAAAACAAATCGATCAGTGGAAAGGTAGTGTGAAGCATCATGCCTAAACGTACAGACATAAACAGTATATTAGTAATCGGATCAGGTCCGATCATCATCGGTCAAGCAGCAGAATTTGATTATGCAGGGACACAAGCCTGTCTGGCATTAAAAGAAGAAGGATATCGCGTTATCCTTGTAAACTCCAATCCGGCAACCATTATGACGGATACAGAAATTGCTGATGTTGTCTATATTGAACCACTTACGCTTGAATTTGTGAGCCGGATCATCCGAAAAGAAAGACCAGATGCCATTCTGCCCACCTTAGGGGGACAGACGGGACTAAATATGGCAATGGAGCTTCATAAAGCGGGAATATTGGAAGAATGCAAAGTGGAGATTTTAGGAACAAGACTAACTGCTATTGAGCAAGCAGAAGACAGAGAACTTTTCCGTCAGCTAATGAATGATTTACAAGAGCCAGTACCAGCAAGTGAAATAGTTCATACATTAGAGGAAGCAAGTGCTTTTGTAGATAAAATTGGCTATCCTATCATTGTTAGACCAGCATATACATTAGGTGGAACTGGTGGTGGTATTTGTGAAAATAAACAAGATTTAGAAGAAATTGTTACGAGCGGATTGAAAAATAGTCCAGTAAATCAATGTCTAATAGAAAAAAGTATTGCGGGATATAAAGAAATTGAATATGAAGTAATGCGTGATGCAAACGATAATGCAATTGTTGTTTGTAACATGGAAAATATTGACCCTGTAGGGGTACATACAGGGGATTCTATCGTAGTGGCACCGAGTCAAACCTTAAGTGATCGCGAATATCATATGCTCCGAAATGTATCTTTAAAGATTATTAGAGCTTTAGGGATCGAAGGAGGTTGTAATGTTCAGCTTGCATTAGATCCAAATAGCTTCCAATACTATATTATTGAGGTTAATCCGCGTGTCAGCAGATCATCTGCCCTTGCTTCCAAGGCAACCGGCTATCCGATTGCAAAACTGGCTGCGAAAATCGCAGTCGGTTTAACACTAGATGAAATCATGAATCCTGTAACTGGAAAAACATATGCTTGCTTTGAGCCTGCACTTGATTATGTAGTAACAAAGATTCCTCGCTTCCCATTTGATAAATTCGAATCCGCTAATCGCCACCTTGGAACACAAATGAAGGCGACAGGGGAAGTAATGGCTATCGGGAGAAACTTCGAAGAATCTATATTAAAAGCAATTCGTTCTTTAGAGAGCAATGTATATCATATAGAGCTTCCGGATGCGGAAAAATTTGATTTGGCAGTAATCGAAAAACGAATCAGAAAAGCAGGAGATGAGAGACTCTTCTATATTGCCGAGGCGATAAGAAGAGGAGTTACCATCGATGAGATACATGCTTGGTCTAAAATCGATTTATTCTTCCTGAATAAAATCGAAAAGATGATTCAATTTGAAACTACGTTACAACAAGCACCGTACAATGTCGAATTAGCGCTGGAAGCAAAAAAACGTGGTTTTTCAGACTATATTCTTGCGAAATTGTGGAATGTATCAGAAAAAGACATTTACAACTGGAGAAAAGATAATCAACTATTGCCTGTTTATAAAATGGTAGACACATGTGCAGCAGAATTTGAATCGGAAACCCCATATTATTACGGAACATATGAAGAAGAGAATGAATCTGTTATAACAGATCGGAAAAGTGTGATCGTACTTGGATCTGGACCAATTCGAATCGGGCAAGGTGTGGAATTCGATTATGCAACCGTCCATTCTGTATGGGCTATTCAAGAAACGGGTTATGAAGCAATTATCATCAATAATAATCCAGAAACCGTCTCTACTGACTTTAGTATATCGGATAAATTATATTTTGAACCTCTTACAATTGAGGATGTTATGCACATTGTCGATTTAGAAAAACCAGAAGGGGTTATCGTCCAATTTGGTGGTCAAACAGCAATTAATCTAGCACAATCTTTAGTAGAGCGCGGAGTGAAAATACTGGGAACATCCCTAGAAAGTCTTGATCAAGCGGAGGATCGTGACAAATTTGAGCGGGCGTTAATGGAACTTAATATTCCTCAACCTTTAGGAAAAACTGCATTTTCGGTAGAAGAAGCAGTTAAAATTGCAAGTGAAATCGGATATCCGGTTCTAGTGCGTCCATCTTATGTTCTCGGAGGACGTGCAATGGAAATTGTCTACCATGAAGAAGAGTTAATTCATTATATGACAAATGCAGTGAAGGTAAATCCTGAACATCCAGTCCTTGTGGATCGCTATTTGATAGGAAAGGAAATCGAAGTGGATGCCATTTCTGACGGCCAAAATGTATTAATCCCAGGGATCATGGAGCATATTGAGAGGGCAGGGGTCCATTCAGGAGACTCCATAGCAGTGTATCCATCACAAAGTATTTCCTTGAAAATGAAAGAAAAAATTGTCGAATATACGACGAAGCTTGCAAAGGGATTAAAAATAATTGGATTGCTGAACATTCAATACGTTATATCAGGAGATGAACTCTATGTTATAGAAGTTAATCCGAGATCAAGTAGGACAGTACCGTTTTTAAGTAAGATTACAAACATACCGATGGCAAATCTGGCGACAAAAGTAATATTAGGAATCCCATTATCTGACTTACATTATGGAACTGGATTAGTGCCAGAAATGAATGGTGTATTTGTAAAAGTTCCTGTTTTCTCCTTTGCGAAGCTTAGAAGAGTGGATATTACACTTGGTCCAGAAATGAAATCAACGGGAGAAGTAATGGGGAAAGATACAACCTTGGAAAAAGCATTATACAAGGGTCTAGTTGCAGCGGGGATGAAAATTCAAAACTACGGTACGGTTCTCTTAACGGTAGCAGATAAGGATAAAAAAGAAAGCCTTGAGCTTGCAAAACGATTTGCTAATATCGGTTATACACTACTTGCTACAAGTGGAACAGCGAGCTTTATGAAGGAAAACGGAATAAAAGTGGATATTGTCGACAAAATCGGCTCCGATGGGGAAAACCTTCTTGATGTAATCAAAACTGGCAAGGTACAGCTTGTGATTAATACATTAACAAAAGGCAAGCAGCCTGAACGTGATGGCTTCCGCATTCGCAGGGAGGCAGTAGAAAACGGAATTCCTTGTCTAACATCATTGGATACAGCTGAAGCCATTTTAAGAGTGTTAGAATCAATGACATTTTCAACAGAACAAATGGCTCCTGTACAAAGGGAGAAAGAGAGTGTACTTGCATGATCAGACAAGAGGACATGACAATTGTTTCGCAAAAATTAATTGCATCCAATATTTATGAGCTTACGTTAAAAGGGGATCTTGTTAAGGAAATGGACCAACCAGGGCAATTTGTTCATATCCGTGTCCACCAGCATGTTGCACCTCTTTTAAGGAGACCGATTAGTATTGCGGCAATAAATAAAGAACTGCAAACGATCACTTTAATTTATCGTGCAGAAGGAGACGGAACTTCCCTGTTAGCCAAAAAAAGGAACGATGATACAGTAAATGTGATGGGACCATTAGGGAATGGTTTTCCAACGGATGATTTGGTAAAAGGGCAAATTGCATTGTTGGTCGGTGGAGGGATTGGGGTCCCTCCTTTATATGAACTATCTTTGCAGTTAAGAAACAAAGGTGTAGAAGTAATCCATGTCCTAGGGTTTGAATCTGACGAAAAATCGTTTTATCTTGATCAATTCTCTAAATTAGGGAAAACCTATACAGCTACTGTAGACGGATCCTTAGGTACAAAAGGGTTTGTTACGGATGTAATAGAAAAAGAAAAAATAGATTTTGATTGTCTATATACATGTGGGCCGCTTCCGATGTTAAGAGCTTTGGAAGAAAGGTTTGCTTTGAAAAAAGGCTATATATCTTTGGAACAGAGAATGGGCTGTGGAATTGGGGCTTGTTTAGCTTGTGTATGTCATGTGGCGAACGATCCGACTATGAAAAAATATCGAAAAGTTTGCAGTGACGGACCCGTTTTTAAAATGGGAGAGGTGATTATATGAATCCATTACAAATAGATTTACCTGGTCTTTCTTTAAAAAACCCCATTATGCCAGCATCTGGTTGTTTTGGGTTCGGAAGAGAATATAGTCAATTTTATGATTTGAGCGTCCTTGGTGCGATTATGATAAAGGCAACTACCTTTGAAACGAGATTTGGGAATCAAACGCCAAGGGTAGCGGAGACACCAGCAGGTATGCTGAATGCAATAGGTTTGCAAAATCCAGGGCTACACGGAGTTTTAACAAATGAATTACCTTGGCTGGAGAAATTTGATGTTCCGATTATCGCAAACGTAGCAGGTTCACAAGTCGAGGACTACGTAGAAGTAGCAAAGGAAATCTCCAAAGCCCAAAATGTAAAAGCACTGGAACTGAATATTTCATGTCCAAATGTGAAAACAGGGGGCATTGCTTTCGGAACAATTTCCGAAGTCGCCAAGGATTTAACTAAAAAAGTGAAGGATGTATCCGAAGTTCCTGTTTACGTGAAACTATCCCCAAATGTGACAAATATCGTAGAAATGGCTAAAGCTGTTGAAGATGCAGGGGCAGA
Source organism: Heyndrickxia sp. FW510-T9 (assembly GCF_058781025.1). Classification (NCBI taxonomy): domain Bacteria; kingdom Bacillati; phylum Bacillota; class Bacilli; order Caryophanales; family Bacillaceae; genus Heyndrickxia; species Heyndrickxia sp. FW510-T9. Next base: position 109,262 of record NZ_JBYSWK010000001.1, read on the forward strand.
TGGTCTAACGATGATTAACACATTACTAGGCATGAGGATTGATATCCGGTCTGGTAAGCCTATACTTGCAAATCGAACAGGTGGATTATCGGGACCAGCCATTAAGCCTGTAGCGATAAGGATGATTTATGAAGTAAGCCAGCACGTCAATATTCCGATTATTGGAATGGGCGGCATTCAAAATGTTGATGATTGTATCGAATATTTTTATGCTGGGGCAAGTGCTGTTGCGATAGGGACTGCGAATTTTGTAGATCCTCTTATTTGTCCAACATTAATTAATGAGTTACCTGAAAAATTAAAGGAATTAAAAATCGACCATATTTCCCAAATTGTCGGAAGGAGCTGGAAAAATTAATGTCTTTTAAGCCGATTATAGCTCTTGATTTCCCAACGGAAGTAGAAACAATTTCTTTCTTAAACCAATTTAATGAGGAATCCCTTTATGTAAAGGTAGGAATGGAGCTTTACTATCAAACAGGTCCAAGTTTAATAGCACAAATAAAAGATAGAGGACATCAGATTTTTTTAGATTTAAAGCTTCATGATATCCCCAATACCGTGTATAGTGCGATGAAAGGGTTGGCAAAATTAGGGGTTGATATGGTCAACGTACATGCCACCGGTGGGACTAGCATGATGAAGGCTGCTCTATCCGGTTTAGAGGAAGGTACCGAATCCGGGAAAGAGCGCCCACTATTAATTGCAGTTACACAGCTGACAAGTACATCTGAGGAGCAAATGAAGAAAGAACAATTAATAAATACTACCTTGAATGAATCCATTCTTCAGTATGCCAGACTCACTTTTGATTCCGGATTAGATGGGGTAGTTTGTTCGGCGCTAGAAGCAAAATTAATTAATCAGCATATTGCTTATCCGTTTTTGATAGTAACGCCTGGAATCAGACTTCAAGACGATGATGTGAATGATCAAAAGCGGGTTGTGACTCCTGCGATGGCCCGTGAATTTGGATCAAGTGCCATTGTAATAGGTAGATCTATAACGAAGTCAGAACATCCTTATGAAACTTATATGAGCATAAAGAAGATTTGGGAGGAAAAATAAAATGGATAAATATTTAGTTCAGCAATTACTTGAAATTGAAGCTGTTTTCCTAAGTCCTAATGAACCATTTACATGGTCTTCTGGAATTAAATCACCTATCTACTGTGACAATCGTTTAACATTATCATACCCTCACTTGCGAAAAGAGATTGCAAAGGCTATAGCGGAAAAAATTAATACCCATTTTCCGAATGTTGATGTCATTGCTGGAACTGCAACAGCTGGAATCCCTCATGCAGCTTGGGTAAGTGATTTAATGGAGTTACCAATGTGCTATGTACGTTCTAAGGCAAAGGGTCACGGAAAAGGAAAGCAAATCGAGGGGAAGGTAGAGAAGGGTCAGAGAGTAGTTGTCGTCGAGGACTTAATCTCAACAGGGGGCAGTGTCATAACAGCTGTTCAAGCTTTGCGTGATGCAGGATGTGATGTTGTTGGGGTAGTATCTATTTTTACATATGAACTGGAAAAAGGAAAACTGCAATTAGCTGAAAATGACATCCAACATTATTCCTTAACAAATTTCTCCACTCTCTTACATGTGGCATTGGAAAGAAACATCATTAACGAAAATCATTTGGATGCTTTAAATGCTTGGCGTAAAGACCCTAGTTCTTGGGGAACTTTTGCCTAAAAGGAAAAAGTCAAAAGGCAATGAACATTATGCCTTTTGACTTTTTTTCATTTCCATTACTTTTTCGCTATTTGGAGTAACATAAACGGTTTGTTGATGTTCATATGTAACAAAACCAGGCTTAGATCCTGCAGGTTTTTTGACATAGCGGACCTTTGTAAAATCTACAGGTACAGAGCTTGAATCTTTGGCTTTGCTATAGTAGGCAGCAAGTACAGCCGCTTCAAGGATTGTTTCATCCGCAGGATCTTTACTGCGAATCACAACATGTGAACCAGGAATATCTTTCGTATGCAGCCATATCTCATCTCTTGCTGCTAGTTTATTCGTTAAATAATCATTTTGCTTATTATTTTTTCCTACTAAAATCTCTGTCTCATCTTTAGAAAAATATTTTTCTAAAGAAATTTTTGCGGTTTTAACTTTTTGCCTTCTTTTTTGTTTTATTTTCAAATAGCCCTCTTCAGCTAATTCTTGGCGAATCTCCTCAATATCTCTCGGTGCTGCCGATTCAATTTGCTGTAGTAAATTTTCAAAATACACTATCTCATTTTGAGCCTTTTCGATTTGTTCTTGTACTACAATTAAAGCATTTTTCGCTTTCTGGTATTTAGAGAAGAAAATTTGTGCATTTTCAGACGGTGTTTTTCTCGGATCTAATGGGATTATTTCTGTTTTTCCATTTTCATCGTAATAATTGACGACTTCAATTTCGTGCATCCCTTTTGTTAACAAATAAAGATTTGCAGTCAAAAGCTCACCAAATAATTGAAATCGATCTGCATTTTTTGCTTCCTGTAAGGTATTTGTTAGCTTCTTGATTTTCGTTTCATTTTTTGCAATTTCATTTTTTATAAAACGTTCAAGATCATGAGCTTGTTGTTTAACCCTATCTCTTTCTGCTTTTCCAAAATAAAAATGATCAAGCATGACACTTAATGTTGGAAATGTCTTCATCTCTGCATTTAAATATGTAATTGGAAAGAGATAATAGTTTTCTTTTTCTTTACTTATCATTATAGTCGGCTCATATTGATGATTATTGAGCAACGATATGATGTTGTGGAAAGCAGGAGGTAATGTTTCCCGGTTTGCTATTTTCGCCCTGTGTATAATTTCAGTACTAAGCAATGGTGATATTCCAGAAAATTGTCCGACAAGCTGCTTATCAAGTTTCCCACTATTAAAATCAATTACTCTCTGAATATCACTTTCGGTAGTCGATAAAGGATTCGTTTTATTTTGTTCTGGAGGGAGCTTATATTCTACACCTGGAAGAACAATGCGATAGCTATTAACAGCTGCAGACACATGCTTAATACTATCCAAAATCATGTTGCGTTCTTGGTCTACTAAAATAATATTGCTATGTCTGCCCATAATTTCAACATACAATTTTTTATATGAAATATCTCCTATTTCGTTTCTACCCTTAATTTCAAAAACAATAATGCGATCTAAACCGATTTGTTCCATTTTTTCAATGGTATAGCCTTCAAGATGTTTTCTTAATAGCATACAAAACATTGGTGGCTCAGATGGATTGTCATATTGCTCCTCTGTAAGTTGAACTCGAGAATGGCTTGGATGTGCTGAAAGTAATAATTTATAATTAGTTCCACCTGCGCGAATAACCAAAATAAGTTCATTCTTAAAAGGCTGATGAATTTTGTTAATTCGGCCCCCCTGTAAAATATCTACAAGCTCCTTCGTCATTGCTCTTGTGAATAATCCGTCAAAAGACATAATAAACATTCCTCTACCAATAATTTTTATTAGCTTATTATATCATTTTTTTGGACGAGTCTGAATATGCTTGCTAGGAGAGGTTGTTCAAAAAGAAAAGTCTAATCCTTATATACTCGTCTAAGACAATAAACTTTCTAGATTAATACCCTCATGTTGGGATGAAAGAACCCATCACATTTCTTATTTTTAATGAACACAAATAAAGAAAAAGACAACTTCTGTTCTGTTAGGGGAGAGTGTGATTTGAATGATGTTCCATGAAATGAAAGCTAGTGACGTGGCAAAGGTTTTAAACACTAATGTTAAACTTGGATTAACACTAAAAGAAGTAGAAAAAAAGCGGAAACAATTTGGTTGGAATGAGTTGGAGGAAGGAGAGAAGCAATCTGCCTTACTGCTTTTTTTCAGTCAGTTTAAGGATTTTATGGTGCTTGTATTACTTGGAGCAACACTTGTATCCGGTTTTTTAGGAGAGTATATTGATGCAATCGCCATTATTGCAATTGTATTAATTAATGGGTTCTTGGGGTATTTTCAGGAGAGAAAAGCTGAAAAATCTTTACAAGCACTGAAGGAAATGTCGGCACCTCAAGTTTCGGTCTTACGTGATGGGAAATGGACAAAAATCATGTCCCGTGATGTAGTTGTTGGGGATATTCTGCGATTTACATCTGGTGATCGAGTAGGTGCAGATTTACGAATAGTTGAGTCTAATAATTTGGAAATTGAGGAATCCGCTTTAACGGGCGAATCGATTCCTTCAACAAAAAATATAGGAATTATTATGAAAAAAGATGTTGGCCTAGGTGATTTGAGTAATATGGCATTCATGGGTACGATGGTCACGAGGGGAAATGGGATTGGAATTGTAACTGGGATTGGTATGAAAACAGCAATGGGCGAAATTGCTCATATGATTCAAAATGCAGATGTAATGGAAACACCCTTACAAAGAAGGCTAGAACAGTTAGGAAAAATACTCATCATTGTTGCACTGCTTCTTACTTTATTGGTGGTAGTTGTAGGAGTTGTCCATGGTCATGATTTGTATTCGATGTTTTTAGCTGGTGTTTCCCTTGCGGTTGCAGCTATTCCAGAAGGACTACCAGCAATCGTTACTGTTGCACTTTCGCTTGGGGTTCAGCGAATGATCAGGAAAAATGCGATTGTAAGAAAGCTTCCTGCGGTAGAAACATTAGGGTGTGCATCTGTTATTTGTTCCGATAAAACCGGGACGATGACTCAAAATAAAATGACGGTTACGCATGTTTGGAGCGGAGGTAAGTTATGGAGTGTTTCGGGGACTGGTTATTATCCAGAGGGGGGATTTTATTTTCATGAGAATGAAATAAAACCCCAAAATGAAAAAAGTTTATATCAATTATTAACTTTTGGATTGCTTTGCAATCACGCTGAATTAAAAATAAGAGAAAAAGATTTTTACCTTGATGGAGATCCAACTGACGGTGCACTGCTAGTATCAGCAATGAAAGCAGGATTAACAAGGGAATCGTTACAAAGTCAATTTACAATTGAAAAGGAATTTCCATTTGATTCAAATCGGAAAATGATGAGTGTTATCGTGAAAGATAATATTAATCGCAGATTTGTTATTACAAAAGGCGCACCAGATGTATTAATCGGACTTTGCGAATCTGTTCTTTGGGAAGGCAGGCAAGTATATTTTAACTCAGAATACATGGAAAAGACCCAAACTATTATTGAAGAGCTTGCGGAAAAGGCTTTAAGAAATATTGCAATTGCTTTTAAGCCGTTACCGAATCATATAGAAATGTTAAGTGAGGAAGAAGCCGAAAAAGATTTAACTTTTATAGGTTTACAGGGGATGATTGATCCACCAAGGCAAGAAGTAAAACAGGCAATCAAAGAGTGCAAAGAAGCTGGAATAAAAACCGTGATGATTACAGGTGATCATGTTATTACAGCAAAGGCTATTGCTAAGCAACTTGGGATTATCCAAAATAATTCAAAAGTACTGGATGGCCAATCACTTAATAAAATGAGTGTTGACGAACTTGAAAATATTGTCGATGAAGTGACAGTTTTTGCAAGAGTATCACCTGAGCATAAATTAAAAATTGTAAAGGCATTTCAAAATAGGGGACATATTGTTGCTATGACCGGTGATGGTGTTAATGATGCTCCAGCGATAAAATCAGCTGATATCGGAATTGCGATGGGTATAACTGGAACAGATGTTGCGAAAGAATCTTCTTCCTTAATTCTATTAGATGATAATTTCGCAACAATAAAAGCAGCAATTAAGGAAGGAAGAAATATTTACGAAAATATTCGTAAATTTATCCGTTATTTACTTGCTTCAAATGTAGGGGAAATTTTGGTCATGCTATTTGCGATGACTCTTTCCTTGCCATTACCAATGGTGCCAATTCAAATCTTATGGGTGAATTTAGTTACGGATGGTCTTCCGGCAATGGCTCTTGGACTTGATCAGCCTGAAGATAATGTGATGAAACGTAAACCGCGGCATCCAAAAGAAGGTGTATTTGCAAGAGGATTAGGCTGGAAAGTAATTTCACGTGGTTTTTTAATTGGAATTGCAACAATTATTGCTTTTATAACCGTTTACCGACAGCATCTTGATAATTTGGCATATGCTCAAACTATCGCTTTTGCGACTTTAGTGTTAGCCCAGCTTATTCATGTATTTGATTGCAGGAGTGAACGATCGATTTTTGCTAGGAATCCATTTGGTAATTTATTTCTTGTGGGAGCAGTTCTTTCGTCAGTGATATTAATGCTTGCTGTTATCTATATTCCATCCCTTCAACCGATTTTTCACACTATCCCAATCATTCCGAGGGATTGGTTATTAATCGTAGGAATGAGCTCGATACCAACATTTATGTTAGCAGGTTCACTTTTTATGAGAAAAAAAGAGTAAACTATGCTACAATAGTAGAAGTAATAGGATTATCCTGTTACTTCTTTTTTTCTACAGATTCGAAATTTACAATAGAATTGATTATTTCCTTTTTGATAAGGTCAAAATAGATTATTAGTTGTTGGGGGATTGTTATGTCTATTAAGCTAATTAATATTGGTTTTGGCAATATTGTATCAGCCAACAGGATGATTTCCATTGTAAGTCCGGAATCAGCACCAATAAAGCGTCTAGTTCAAGACGCAAGAGACCGCGGAAATCTAATTGATGCTACATATGGGAGAAGAACGAGAGCTGTTATTATAATGGATAGTGATCATGTTATACTGTCTGCGGTACAGCCTGAAACAGTAGCTCATCGGTTAAGTTATAAGGATGACAATGGAGAAGAAGGGTAGGATTTTTTTTGATGAAGGAAAAAGGTTTATTAATTGTTCTTTCCGGTCCGTCAGGCGTTGGAAAGGGAACTGTAAGAAAGGCAATATTTTCTCAAGGTAATACTCAGTTTGAATACTCTATTTCCATGACTACTCGAAAACCACGTATTGGGGAAGTAAATGGAGTAGATTATTTTTTTAAATCGAGGGCTGAATTCGAGGAATTAATTGCTCAAGATAAATTATTGGAGTATGCTGAATACGTTGGTAACTATTACGGAACCCCAGTTGATTATGTTAGAGAGACATTAGATGCTGGAAAGGATGTTTTCTTAGAAATTGAAGTACAAGGTGCGAAACAAGTAAGGGAAAAGTTTCCCGAAGGGCTTTTTATTTTCCTTGCACCACCAAGCTTAAATGAGTTACAATCTAGGATTGTAACGAGAGGTACTGAAACGGATGAGTTAATCCAAAATAGAATGAAAGAAGCAAGAAAAGAAATTGAACTCATGAGCCTATATGATTATGTTGTTGTAAATGATCAAGTAGAAGCTGCATGTAATCGAATTAACGAAATTGTGCAAGCGGAACATTGTAGAACCACCCGAGTAGCACCAAGATATCAAAAAATGCTGGAGGTAGAATAGTATGTTATATCCATCTATTGACGAATTGCTGAAAATTATTGATTCAAAGTATTCTTTAGTAACAGTTGCTGCAAAGCGTGCACGTAATCTTCAGGAAGTTGGCGGCGGCGGTTTATTAAATGACTTTGTTTCTCAAAAGTATGTGGGAAAAGCATTAGAAGAAATTTATGCGAAGAAATTGGTCATCAACACTAATGATGATAACATACAAGGTTAAGCTATGAAACAACCTATCAAATAATAGGTTGTTTTTTCTTTTAACATGATCATAAATACTTCATAATAGAAAGAAAAGCAGAATTGCCGTAGCCCTAGCTTATGAATGAGTGAACTTTCAAGTGTCAAATTCAACTTCATTGTCTTCGAGGAAAAATTAAAGGAAAACAGCGAGTTAGTTCACAAACGATGATCTTAACCGTAGAGAAAAGAAGTAGAAATCTGCTAGAAGATAGGTGCTGTAGCTGGACAGAAATTAAGAAATTTCGGAGGTTACCATGTTAAATAAAAATATATTATTATGTGTCACTGGTGGAATTGCCGTATATAAAGCAGCCGCATTGACAAGTAAATTAATTCAATCTGGAGCTAATGTGAAAGTAATTATGTCTAAGTCAGCATGTCAGTTTGTCACTCCATTAACATTCCAGGCACTATCTAGAAATGATGTTTATATTGATACTTTTGATGAAAAGCATCCGGAAGTGATCGCCCATATTGATTTAGCGGATTGGGCGGACTTAAGTATAGTTGCTCCTGCAACTGCGAATGTGATAGGAAAATTAGCAAATGGAATTGCAGATGACATGATCACCACAACTTTATTGGCGACAACTGCTTCTGTCTGGATTGCGCCTGCTATGAATGTACATATGTATAATCATCCCGCTGTAATCAATAATATTGAAACTCTTGCAGGTTTTGGATATCAATTTGTTGAACCGAATGAAGGTTTTTTAGCTTGTGGGTATGTCGGAAAAGGCAGATTGGAAGAACCCGAGAAGATTGTTTCTCTAATCACAAATTACTTTCACTCTAATAATAATTTGTTAGCCGGTCATACAATCCTCATAACTGCTGGACCGACAAAAGAAATGATTGACCCTGTCCGGTATTTAACGAATCGCTCCTCCGGCAAAATGGGGTATGCCCTTGCGGAAGAAGCTGTGAAAATGGGTGCAAATGTAATACTAATTACTAATGTTGAATTTACCTCTATACCAAGAGGTGTACAGGTTGAAAAAATTATTAGTGCTGAGGATATGTATCGCACGGTTATGGAGAATTATAAACAAGCAACCATTATTATAAAAAGTGCAGCCGTGGCAGATTACCGACCAAAGGAAGCTTCTAAACAAAAACTGAAGAAAAAAACTGGAAATTTATTCATTGAATTCGAAAGAACGAAAGATATTTTATTTGAACTTGGTAAGAAAGAGGACAAGCCGTTTTTAGTAGGTTTTGCAGCCGAAACTGAGAAACTGGATGAGTATGCTTGGGGTAAATTAGAACGAAAAAATGCAGATATGATCGTTGCTAATGATGTAAGCAAGGAAGGCGCTGGTTTTGAAGGGGACACAAATATTGTTACTATTTTTAAAAAGAATTATGAAAAGAAGGAACTGCCGCTATTAAGCAAAAACCAAACTGCTAGAGAAATTTTATTAGAGATACACAAGGATTTGAAAGAAGGAGTTAAGGGAAATGCAAATAGCTAGCGTAATTGTTGATGTTCCAACAATGCGTACGGATAAAACATATGATTATTTAATACCGGAACAATGGAAGGACAGTATTCAAGAAGGAACAAGGGTTACCGTACCATTTGGGCCTCGTTCCATTCAAGGGTTTGTTGTTGGTATTAAAAACCATTCTGAAACAAATAAATTAAAAGCAATCATAGAACCTCTGGATCTAGTACCGGTTTTAAATGAAGAATTATTACAGTTGGGACAATGGCTTACAGATAATACATTATGCTTGAAAGTTTCCGCATACCAAGCAATGCTCCCTTCAGCAATGAAGGCAAAGTATAAAAAAAGTCTTCACCTTATTAATCAAGATCCAAATTTACTTGAAATATTTGGACATAAAGATGAAATAACTTGGGAAGAAGCGGAAGAAAGAAATGTACTACAGCAGTTACAAAAAGAAGTGAAAAAAGGGAATGTTGAGGTTCGCTATATTGTCAAAAGCAAAGGGAATAAAAAATGGATTCGTTCGTTTCATCTTCTTATTTCATGGGATGAATTGACAAATCTTCTATCTAACTACCCAAATAACGCTGTTAAACAAAAAAGTATATTAGAATATTTTAAGACGACTGGCAAGGATCGTTTAACTATAAATGAAATTACTGAAGGAACTGGAGCTACACTACCAGCAGTACGCCCTTTAGTACAAAAAGGTTATTTATTGGAAAAAAACGAGGAAGTATATCGGGATCCATATCAAGATAGAGTGTTTAAACGGACGGAACCACTTAAGTTAACAGATGAACAGCAGCAAGTAATAGGTCCCATCATTCGTTCTATAGAAGAAAAACGTCACGAAACATTCCTCTTATATGGAGTTACAGGTAGCGGCAAAACGGAAGTTTACTTGCAATCAATTCAAAAGGTAATAGATAACGGTCAGGAAGCAATTGTTCTTGTTCCCGAAATTGCCTTAACTCCGCAAATGGTTCACCGTTTTAAAGGAAGATTTGGAGATGATGTAGCAGTCCTCCATAGTGGATTATCGGTGGGAGAGCATTATGATGAATGGAGAAAAATCCAAAGGAATGAAGTGAAAGTGGTTGTAGGCGCAAGGTCTGCGATTTATGCACCTTTTGAAAAGCTCGGAATCATTATTATTGACGAAGAACATGAAACGAGCTACAAACAAGAGGAGAATCCTAGGTACCACGCACGTGATGTCGCTATTTTTCGAGGGAACTACCATAGATGTCCTGTTATTCTTGGGAGTGCAACCCCTTCCCTTGAATCATTTGCTAGAGCGCAAAAAGGTGTATACACACTCCTATCTATGACTAGAAGGATGAATAATAAAGATTTGCCAAAGGTTTCAATCGTAGATATGAGAGAAGAGCTAAGGGAAGGGAATCGTTCTATTTTTTCACGTGAATTATTTTCAATGCTGCAAGATCGCCTTGAGAATAAACAGCAATCCGTTTTATTTTTAAATCGGCGTGGACATTCATCTTTTGTCATGTGCCGGGACTGCGGTTATGTAATGCAGTGCCCTAATTGTGATATTTCCTTGACTTATCATCGTCATTCAAACCAAATGAAATGTCATTACTGTGGATATGAAGCACTTGTACCAAAAACATGTCCAGACTGTAGTAGTGAGCATATTCGTTATTTTGGAACGGGTACACAAAAGGTAGAAGAGGAACTTGGCAAACTTATACCTGAGGCAAGAGTGATTCGAATGGATGTTGATACGACGAGCAGGAAAGGTGCGCATGAAAGATTGTTGCAGCAATTTCAAGAAGGAAAAGCAGATATATTATTAGGAACGCAAATGATTGCAAAGGGTCTTGACTTTCCTAACATCACTTTAGTAGGTGTGCTAAGTGCCGATACGATGTTACATTTACCAGATTTTCGCTCATCAGAAAAAACATTTCAACTATTAACCCAAGTGAGTGGGAGAGCTGGGCGGCATGAGCTTGAAGGGGAAGTCGTTATTCAAACGTACACTCCGGAGCATTATAGTATAGAATTAGCTGGGTTACAAGACTATAATCGCTTTTATAAGCAAGAAATGATAATGCGAAAAATCGGCTCATATCCACCATTCTATTATTTAGCATTAATAACTGTTAGTCATGAAGAACTAATGAAAGTTGTAGCGATTACGGAGAAGATAACTAAGTTTATTCGCTCGAAAATTTCCGAGGAATCGATTATTTTAGGTCCTGTTACTTCCCCTATTTCTCGATTAAATAATAGATATCGTTATCAATGTCTGATAAAATACAAGCGGGAACCAGACTTAGCCAAAAATCTTCGTTCAGTTCTCGAACATTTTAGCAATCAAAAACAATCGGAAGGACTAACAATCTCGATAGATGTCAATCCTTATATGATGATGTAATAATATATGGATCTTTTTTTAAATTTTGTTGCTTTTGTAAAGAAAATCTTAAAAAGCTTCTTCATTCGCCTAAAGAATAGGTTTCCTTTTTAAGAAAAGATGCCCCGAGACTAATTCTAAGTGAGGATTTAAACCAGATTACGAATAATAACAGGTTAGAATTGGGTTTTGAATTTTAATCACGTTATAATTTGCTTTTGAATTCTAACAATTTATTCGAAAACACCCAATATAGATTATACGAAAAGAGGAAGCAACTATGGCAATACTCCCAATTGTAAAACATCCTGCAGATATATTGGAGACAGAATGCAAACCGGTGAAACTGTTCGATCGCAATTTAAAAGCATTGGTGAAGAATATGTATGAAACCATGTTAGAGGCTGACGGTGTTGGCTTAGCTGCTCCGCAAATTGGCGTCGATCTCCAAATTGCTGTTGTAGATGTTGGTGATGAACTAGGAAGAATTGATTTAATAAATCCTGTTATTTTAGAGACAAAAGGTGAACAAACAGATGTAGAGGGCTGTTTAAGCTTTCCGGGTTTATATGGAACTGTTTCGCGCCCTTTTTATGTGAAGGTCCAAGCACAAGATGTAAAGGGTAGAACATTCATTATTGAGGCTGAAGAGTTTCTTGCACGCGCAATTCAACATGAAATTGATCATTTACACGGAATTTTATTCACAACAAAGATTTTGAATTATGTTAATGAAGAAGAGTTAGAGGAGATGGAAAACGGATGACAAAGATTATTTTTATGGGAACTCCCGACTTCTCAGTTCCTGTCTTGGAAAGATTAATAAGCGATAAATACGATGTAGCGGCTGTAGTTACACAGCCTGATCGTCCGGTTGGTAGAAAGCGTGTTTTAACGCCTCCACCAGTGAAGGCCGCTGCGCAAAAATATAATATTCCCGTTTACCAACCGGAGAAAATAAAAGATCCAGAAGAACTTGATAAAATACTTAACCTAAATCCTGACGTAATTGTCACTGCAGCATATGGCCAAATATTGCCTAAAAAGTTATTAGAAGCACCGAAATTCGGGTGTATTAATGTCCATGCATCTCTTTTACCAGAACTTCGCGGTGGTGCACCAATCCATTATGCTATTTTACAAGGAAAAGAGAAAACAGGCATAACCATTATGTATATGGTGGAGAAATTAGATGCCGGAGATATTATTAGTCATGTGGAAGTTCCAATACTTGAAACTGACCATGTCGGTAGTTTACATGAAAAGCTTAGTGTAGCTGGAGCTGACCTGTTATCGGAAACATTGCCAAAGCTATTAAAAAATGAAATCATACCTATTAAACAGGAGGAATCACTGGCTACCTTTGCCTCCAATATTAAACGAGATCAGGAAAAAATTAATTGGGACAGAAGTGGTGAAGAAATATATAATCAAATTCGCGGACTCCATCCTTGGCCAGTTGCTTATACCATGATGGAAGGTGAGGTTTTAAAGATATGGTGGGGGGAGAAGGTTTCGATTAAGAAAAAAACCCCGAATCTTCCAGGTACTATAATTGATATATTGAAAGACGGTTTCGTCGTTAGTACAGCAAATGATATTGCCATTAAAATTACGGAGCTACAGCCGTCAGGGAAAAAGAAAATTTACGCTGAAAGCTTTCTCAATGGAATAGATAAAGCCTATTTAGAAGGTAAAATTCTAGGAGACTAAATACAAATGCCAAAAAAAAATGTGAGAGAAGCAACATTAGACATCCTTGAATCAATTGAAAAACACCAATCATACAGTAATCTATTATTGAATCAAGTTATTGAGAAAAATGGTATAACTGGTCCAGATGTTGGATTACTTACTGAAATTACATATGGTACCTTGCAAAGGAAATACGCGTTAGATTTCTATTTGAAGCCATTTTTGCAAAAGAAAATAGAACCTTGGGTACAAAATCTTTTAAGGCTTTCTCTTTATCAAATGCTTTATTTAGACAAAATACCTGACCGTGCTGTTATATTTGAATCAGTTGAAATTGCAAAAAGACGTGGTCACCGTGGAATAGCAGGGATGGTCAATGGCGTATTAAGAGCTATTCAGAGAAAGGGTGTTCCTTCCCTTGATGATATTCTTGATCCTATGGAAAGACTTTCTATTGAAACGAGTCACCCAAAATGGTTGGTGGAAAGATGGACAAACCAATTTGGTTTTGATAAAACAAAGAAGATGTGTGAAACAAATTTAATTGCTCCACTGCAAACAGCAAGGGTAAATGTTACAAGAACAACACGTGAAGAAGTGATTGAGCTTTTAGAAAAAGAAGGTTTTCTTGTAGAAAAGAGCCCTTTGTTAAATGAAGCAATTAGATCATTAAAAGGAAATCTTGTCCATTCTAAATGTTTTAAAAATGGACTTATAACCATTCAGGATGAGAGTTCCATGCTTGTTGCTAATGTAATGGAAATTGAACCAAATCAAATGATTTTAGATTGTTGCGCAGCTCCAGGGGGAAAAACCACACATATAGCAGAAAAGTTAAATGGAACTGGTAAAGTAATCGCACATGATCTTCATGCGCATAAAATAAAACTCATAAAGGAAAATGCAGAACGACTAGGTTTAAGCAATGTCGATAGCATCGCAATGGACAGCCGTAAAATTAGTGAAAATTATCAAAAAGGTACATTTGATCGAGTTTTAGTAGATGCACCTTGTTCAGGTCTCGGTGTTTTAAGAAGAAAACCAGATATAAAATATGTAAAGTCTCTGCATGATATTGAAACTTTACAGACGATTCAGCATTCTATATTAACAGAAGCTGCACAATTAGTTAAGTCTGGCGGCATACTTACATATAGCACTTGTACAGTAGACAAAGAAGAAAACGAAGGTACTGTACAATATTTTCTAGAAAATTATCCTGAATTCGAGGCTTATACTATCCAAGTCCCTACCGTAATCAAGCCGTTTGTTCGAGATAATTACCTGCAAATATTCCCGCAAGATTTTGGAAGTGACGGATTTTTTATTGCATGTTTCAAAAAGAAATAACATGAAAGATATTTTAAACTTTAATAGGAATATCCACAGAATTTTGCAGGAAAAATTATTATTCTAGTCGTAAATGTAAAGCAAGTACTTTGGCAATACAAAAGGCCCTATATGGATTCATGATCACGAAATGAGGTGAGCGGACAATGGGATATGTTGTAAAGACAGACGCTGGGAGAGTTCGTCAGAATAATGAGGATAATGCTGAAGTTATTATAAGTGACTCTGGTATTTTTCTTGCCATCGTTGCAGATGGTATGGGTGGACATAATGCAGGAGATATTGCTAGTGAAATGACAGTGAATGAATTAAAAAAGAGCTGGAAAAAAACTTTCCCAGTAGCGGAAGTAGATGCAGCGGTTTCAGAAAAATGGCTCCGTAACACGATTGCTGAGGTAAACACCAAAATATATCTACACGCTAAAACTGACAGTAGTCTTGAAGGAATGGGGACAACATTAGTAGTTGCGATTTGTACTAATGAATTTATTACAATTGCTAATATTGGTGATAGTCGCGGTTATCTTTTAAATGAAACTGGATTTCAACAATTGACGGAAGACCACACACTCGTAAATGAATTAGTTAAAACAGGACAAATATCAAAGGAAGATGCTCAACATCATCCAAGGAAAAACTGGATATTAAAGGCAATTGGCACAGATTTAAAAGTTGATGTCGATATAAAAACAATATTAGTAGATAATGGTGACTGCTTATTGTTATGTTCTGATGGATTATATGATAAAGTAACAGACTTAGAAATAAAAAACATGTTATGTAAGGAAGTCCATACCATGGATGAGAAAGCACAAGCTATGATCAACTTAGCAAACGAAAACGGTGGAGAGGATAATATTACAATAGTTATGATTGATTTCCCCTTACCCGATGAAAGCGGGGTGTAATGAATGCTGATTGGTAAAAGAATTAATGACCGCTATAAAATCATGGATATGATTGGCGGCGGCGGTATGGCAAACGTTTATTTAGCACGTGATATGATACTAGACCGAGATGTAGCACTTAAAATCCTACGTTTAGATTTTGCAAATGAACAGGAATTTATTCATCGTTTTCAAAGAGAGGCACAATCTGCCACAAGTTTGGCACATCCAAACATAGTAAATATATATGATATTGGTGAGGAAGACGATATATATTATATAGTAATGGAATTTGTTGATGGTATGACTTTGAAGCAATACATACAGCAACATTACCCCATTTCTGTGGAAAAAGCACTAGACATAATGCAGCAGCTTACGTCTGCAATATCTCATGCACATCAACATCACATTATTCATCGTGATATTAAGCCGCAAAATATCTTAATTGATCACTCTGGGGTTGTGAAAATTACAGATTTTGGCATTGCGATGGCATTATCTGCTACTTCGATAACTCAAACTAATTCTGTTTTAGGTTCCGTACATTATTTATCTCCTGAACAAGCAAGAGGTGGTATGGCTACCCGTAAATCAGATATATATTCTCTTGGAATCGTAATGTTTGAATTGCTAACAGGAAGACTACCTTTTTCGGGGGAATCAGCAGTTTCTATTGCACTTAAACATTTGCAATCAGAAACACCTTCACCTAGAAGATGGAATTCAGCCATTCCTCAAAGTGTAGAAAATATTATTCTAAAAGCTACGGCAAAGGATCCGTTTCATCGTTATAAAAATGTCGAGGAAATGGAAGATGATATTAGAACTGCTTTATATCCAGATCGAGTAAATGAAGCTAAATTTTCTATCCCTGAAGATAATGATGCAACAAAAGTAATCCCTATTATTACAGATTTAAATTCTGTTCCTAATCGCAATGATGAAAAAACAAAGATTCATGGAAATGGTATTATCAATCAAGAAAATGATGATGAAGATGATGCAATTAATGATAAGAAAAAAGGAAAGAATAAAAAGCAAAAGAAGAAAAGAAGAAAATGGCCATGGATTATTAGTTCTGTTATTATTTTGCTGCTCTTATTTGCAGGATTAGTTTTTGCCTTTTTACCGGGAATACTAGGACCAAAAGAAATAGATGTACCAGATGTAACAGATAAACCAATTGATGATGCTATTGCCATTTTAAAGGACAAGGGCTTTGAGATTGGTCAAACAATAAAAACCCCTAATGAAGATATTGCTGAAGATCATATTATTAAAACAGATCCGAAATTTGGACAATCAGTTAAGGAAGGATCTACCATTAATCTTTTTGTGAGTACGGGTAAAGAAAAATACTCGCTTGTGGATTATAAAGGGCAGCAATATGATTCGGTATTCCAAATATTAAATGAACAAGGTTTTAAAAATATCATCAAGAATGAAGTATACGATGATAATACAGAAGGAACCATCATTGACCAAGACCCAACTCCTGGGTCAGAAGTAGTACCTGGAGATACAGTTATTACTTTTACGGTTAGCAAAGGTCAAGAAAAAATTACTTTAAAAGATTTAACCGATTATAACGAAAAAAGCTTAAAGGATTATGCAGATGAAACAGGTTTAAAAATAGATATGTCACAGCAGGATTATTCCGATTCCGCACCGGAAGGTACTGTAATAAGCCAGTCTCCTGATGCCGGAACAGAGTTGGTAAAAGGAGATAAAGTGAAAGTGGTTATTTCGAAAGGTCCAAAACCAATCCCGCCGAAAACTGTTGAAGTGGAGATCGACATTCCGTATGAACCTACAGAGGAAGGCAAGCCACAAACAGTGCAAATTTATATTGAAGACATGGACCATACAATGTTAGAACCTGCCGATACATTTGATATTACCGAAAACACGAAGAAAGTCTATGAAGTTAGAATTGAAAAAGGAAAACAAGCAGCTTACAGGGTTGTACGTGATGGTACGACCATAAAGACAGCTCCTGTTCTATATCCTGGAGATTAACCCATAGGTGCTGAAGATAAATGTAACTAGTTAAAGGAGTGATGCAATGCCGAGGGGAAAAATCATTAAGGCATTAAGCGGTTTTTATTATGTCCTTAACGAAGGAAATTTGATTCAATGTCGCGGAAGAGGGGTTTTTCGGAAAAATAAAATAACCCCTTTAGTTGGTGACTATGTAGAATATCAAGCGGAAAATGACCGTGAAGGATATATTATGGAAATATTTCCAAGAGAAAATGAACTAATACGTCCGCCAATATCTAATGTGGATCAAGCAATTTTATTGTTTTCCGCAAAAGAGCCGGATTTCAGTACAGCTTTATTAGACCGTTTTTTGGTGTTAGTGGAGGCGAGTGAAATCACGCCAATCATATGTATTTCCAAAATGGACCTTTTACAGGATAACGAAATGGAAGCAATTGAATCTTATGTAAACGAATATAGAACTATTGGATACGATGTGTTTCTTACATCTTCGAAAATGAATGAAGGTGTAAATCTAATCCTTGAAAAATTAAAAGGGAAAACAAGTGTTTTTGCCGGCCAATCAGGTGTTGGAAAATCCTCTCTTTTAAATGCCCTTAATCCAAATTTATCTATAAAAACGGATGATATATCCACTCATTTAGGACGAGGGAAACATACTACTAGGCATGTTGAATTAATAGAAATTGCAGATGGGGAAGGTCTAGTCGCTGATACTCCTGGATTCAGTTCTCTTGATTTTGACGAGCTTGAAGCTGAACATTTAGATAATTGTTTTCCAGAGATGGAATCACGTAAGTCTGAATGTAAGTTTCGCGGCTGTCTCCACCTTAATGAGCCTAAATGTGCAGTGAAGACTGCAGTAGAAGAGAAAGAAATACCGGAATATCGTTATCAGCATTATTTGCAGTTCTTACAAGAAATAAAAGATAGAAAGCCGAGGTATTAATAATGTTTAAAATTGCTCCATCTATTCTATCTGCTAACTTTTCTAAATTAGCTGAGGAAATTAAGGATGTTGAAATTGGTGGTGCAGATTATATTCATATTGATGTGATGGATGGACATTTTGTTCCGAATATTACGATGGGTCCAATCGTAGTAGAGGCTATTCGCCCGATTACTAATCTCCCACTAGATGTTCATTTAATGATTCAGAATCCCGATCAATATATCGAAGCGTTTGCAAAGGCTGGCGCAGATTATATTTCTGTCCATGTAGAAGCTTGCAAGCATCTTCACCGAACCATTCAACATATTAAATCTCTAGGAGTGAAAGCGGGTGTAGTTTTAAATCCAGCCACTCCAATTGAAATGATACAACATGTGATAAAAGATGTAGATATGGTGCTGCTAATGACGGTCAATCCGGGATTCGGTGGACAAAGTTTTATTTCATCAGTATTACCAAAAATAAAAATGGTAAAGGAATTAGCGAATCAACATGGGTTAAACTTAGAGATTGAGGTCGATGGTGGGATCAATCCTGAAACTGCTAAGCAATGTGTTGCTGCAGGAGCAAATGTACTAGTAGCTGGATCGGCTATATATAATCATGTAAATAGAGAAGAAGCCATAAATAATTTAAAAAATATAAATTAAAAAGTCAGCTTATTGCTGACTTTTTTTATAAAATTTAAGGTGGTAAACTGATGAATAAAATTATCCATATAGTTGCAGGCGGACCAGTTGAAAATATCCCTAATCTTTCTGAATTTCAACAATCAGAGTCCATTTGGGTCGGAGTTGATTACGGAGTATTTCATTTGATTAAGAATGGGATAATTCCTGACATAGCATTCGGTGATTTTGATTCTGTTTCGGAAAAGGAATGGGAAATCATAAAAGCAAATACTAAGAAAATTATGGAGTATATTCCTGAGAAGGATGAAACAGATTTAGAATTAGCATTAGAGTGGGCATTGCAGAGTCTTCCATCCAAAATTAATATATTTGGTGCAACAGGTGGAAGAGCAGATCATTATTTTGCGAATGTATTCATGTTAATTCGTGAAGAGTGCTTACATGCAAACTGTGAAATTGAAATAATTGACTGTCAAAATAGGGTCAGTGCCTATTTACCAGGATCATACATTGTTAAGAAAAGGAATGATTTAAAGTACATATCTTTTCTTCCTTTAACAACTGAAATAAAGGACATAACTTTATTAGGTTTTAAATATCCCCTCCTAAATAGAACTGTAAAACAAGGCACTACATTATGTATTAGTAATGAACTTCTTAAAGATTCCGGTACTTTTTCTTTTCGTTCGGGCATATTATTGATGGTAAGAAGTAAAGACAATTAATCGCCGAGCCCGATTTTTAATGGGTACCGTACTTATTCTTTTATTATTGAATATAATAGTACCGAAATCTTGAGAATGTTTAAATTCAATCCCTTGATACACGAATGATATTCTTTATCAAAGAAATTGGAAACATTAATCCTAGGGATCTAAGCGTTTTCTTAGAATCAGTGTTTGCTTTTAGATTGACGAGGAGGGAAATAAATGAAATTTTATACGATTAAACTGCCTAGATTTATTGGTGGCATTGTTCGTGCCATGTTAGGAACTTTTAAAAAAGGCTAGAAAACAGTTAAATAAAAAAGGAATTTATTAGCACCCATATTGGGTGCGTTTATTTTGTATAGGAGGATAGTAGTAAGTAAAGAGAAAAGAAAAACATCCATGAAGTCCATGGATGTTTTTACATTTTTTTATTAAACGCGCTCTACTTTTCCTGATCTTAATGCTCTAGCAGAAACCCAAACACGCTTAGGCTTACCATCAATAAGAATACGAACTTTTTGAAGATTTGCACCCCAAGTACGTTTATTAGCATTCATCGCATGTGAGCGAGAATTTCCAGAAGTAGTCTTACGTCCAGTGATTACACATTTTTTTGGCATATAATTCCCCTCCTTACTACTGAAGTAAACATATCATTTGTTTCATCACTTCAATATTCATCATAAAAGATACCTTAATAATTTATCATACAACCTATAATAATGCAATACGCAAGCAATATACTTTCAAGGAATTAATCTTGACAAAACGAAAAGCGGAGGCGACTGTCCATCGACGTACAAACTGTAGGGCTTCGACGCAAGATTTAGGAAACACGACGAGGGACGAGTCGATGTTGACTTATCGTAGGGAGGAGACCGGAAGTTTGCTAGTCGATAGGAGCCGGAGCTAGACAAAAAGAGATTCGACTTTAAAAAACAGCTATAGTATAGTAAAATGACGATAGCTTCTTATATTCCGCAATATTAACTAGGGGGAACGGATAATGTCCATTGAAATGAAAACGGCTTATGGTCAAATAGATATTTCAAATGATGTAATTGCAACAATTGCCGGAGGTGCGGCAGTGGATTGCTATGGTATCGTTGGGATGGCCTCTAAGAATCAAATCAAAGATGGCATTACAGACATTTTACGCAAGGATAATTTCTCACGTGGTGTCATTGTTCGCCAAGAAAACAATGAAGTACATATTGAAATGTATATAATAGTAAGCTATGGAACGAAAATTTCCGAAATAGCTCACAATGTACAATCAAAAGTTAAATATATATTAAATAAGACGGTAGGCTTATCAGTCGACTCAATTAATATTTTTGTTCAAGGAGTTCGGGTTTCAAACCCGTAATAAGGGAGGATACATTAGTGGCAATTACATCATTGGATGGAAAACGTTTTGCAGAAATGGTCATTAGCGGAGCCAATAACTTATCCGCAAATGCAATTAAAGTGGATGCATTGAACGTATTTCCCGTTCCTGACGGTGATACTGGAACGAATATGAATTTATCAATGACCTCTGGTGCAAAAGAAGTCCAAAAAAATGTACAAGACCATATAGGAATTGTTGCAGCTGCTCTTTCGAAAGGTTTATTAATGGGGGCACGTGGGAATTCTGGTGTAATACTTTCACAGCTATTTCGTGGTTTTGGAAAATATATTGAAACTAAGGACTCTATAACGAGTGTTGAATTTGCTTCAGCTCTCGAAGCAGGTGTTAATTCTGCATATAAAGCCGTCATGAAACCAGTAGAGGGGACTATTTTAACAGTAGCGAAAGATGCTGCAAAAAAAGCTTTACAAGTTGCAAAAAAGCAAAACGATATTGTAATAGTAATGGAAGAAACAGTACAAGAAGCAAAGGCGTCTTTAAATCGAACCCCAGATTTGCTTCCAGTCTTAAAGGAAGTTGGAGTGGTAGACAGCGGTGGTCAAGGACTTGTTTGTGTATATGACGGATTTCTTGCGGAATTAAAGGGGGAGTCCATTCATTCAACTACTACCGTAAATTCTTCCATGACAGAATTAGTAAGTGCAGAACACCATAAAAATGTGCAAGGTTTTATGAATACCGAAGATATTAAATATGGGTATTGTACGGAGATAATGGTAAAATTAGACGAAGAAAAACTTCGAAAACATCCATTTTCAGAGGAGGAATTTCGTAATGATTTAAATCATTATGGGGATTCTTTGTTAGTTATTTCCGATGATGAACTTGTGAAAGTTCATATTCATTCAGAAACTCCCGGTGATGTTTTAACTTATGGTCAGAAATACGGTAGCTTAATAAAAATAAAAATTGAAAATATGCGGGAACAACATAGTTCAATAGTTGAAAAGACACAAAATACTTTAAATACCACACAAGCTCTAACAGAAAAAAAAGAATTCGGTATTGTGACCGTTTCAATGGGTGAAGGAATAGCCCAAGTTTTTCAAAGCATTGGTGCCAATGCAGTTATTGAAGGTGGACAAACAATGAATCCAAGTACGGAGGATTTGTTAAAAGCTATCAAAGAAGCAAATGGAAAGAAAGTATTTATACTGCCTAATAACAAGAATATTATCATGGCTGCTGAACAAGCCGCTCAAGTTGCTGAGGAAGAAGTTGTCGTAATCCCGTCCAAAACGGTACCACAAGGAATGTCTGCGTTATTAGCGTTTAATCCATCTGCGGATATGGAAGACAATAAAAAATCGATGATAGATGCAATGCAGCATGTGAAGACCGGCCAAATTACGTATGCTGTTCGTGATACAACCATTGACGGTATATCTATAAATAAAAATGACTTCATGGGAATCGATGAAGGAAAAATTGTGGAAACCAATCAAGATTTATTTTTAACCGCAAAAGGATTATTACAACAAATGTTGGATGAAGATAGTGAAATTCTTACCGTTATGTACGGTGAAGATGTGGGCGAAGAACAGATTAACATACTTGTCGCATTTATAAATGAAAATTATGAAGATATAGAAGTAGAGGTTCATAATGGAAAACAACCAATTTATTCTTATATCTTTGCAGTAGAATAAGTGGTTAAATAGATATGTAGCCAGTATACCCTTTAGTGACAAGATGCATAAAATAAAGAAGAATAATTCTTCCTTATATATGAGGGGAGTAATGTTTAATGAAGTACAAAAGCGTATTTGATATAATTGGTCCTGTAATGATTGGACCTTCCAGTTCCCATACTGCTGGTGCGGCAAGAATCGGAAGAGTAGCACGGAATCTTTTTGGAAAAGAGCCAAAATGGGTAAAAATATATTTGTATGGTTCATTTGCTAAAACATATAAAGGTCATGGTACAGATGTTGCGATCATTGGAGGTCTCTTAGATTTCGATACTTTTGATGAGCGAATAATCTCTGCTATTGATATTGCAAAAGAAAAAAATATGGCGATTGAATTTATCGAATCAGATGCGGTCCCTGAACATCCTAATACAGCGAAAGTTCAAATTGGTGATGATTCCAATGAATTAGAGCTTGTCGGAATTTCGATTGGTGGCGGGAAGATTGAGATTACTGAATTAAATGGATTTCCACTAAAATTATCAGGTCATCATCCAGCAATTTTGGTTGTCCACAATGACCGATATGGTGCAATTGCTTCAGTTGCCAACATCATTTCTAAATATGAAATCAATATTGGTTATATGGACGTTTCTCGAAAAGAGAAGGGGAAAATGGCATTAATGACCATTGAAGTAGATCAAAATATTAGTCAAGAATTAATTGATGAAATTCAAGCATTGCCAATTGTTACTCAAGTTGCAAGAATTGTAGAATAGGCTGCTAATTTCATATAAGTATATTTATGGTAGCGTTTGCAAAGGCTCTTTTCTTAAACTTTGTTGTTTTTGTATACGAAATTCAAAGTAATAACCTTACTTGGATTAAAAATAATTAAACGCGGAAAGAAAAGATGCCCCGAAACCAAGCTTACTAAGGATTTATAGCCAATGGCGAAAGGCAATAATTATTGCGGAAGCAGCCTTATATAATGAATAAAAAGGGGGTTCTCCCATGTTTCGAAATGTTGCAGAATTAATTGAGTTAGCCGAATCCCAAAATAAAAAAATTTCCGAAATTATGATTGAACAAGAAATGGAAATTACGGGAAGAACACGTGAAGAAATATTTAATCAAATGGAAAAAAGTTTGCAAGTAATGGAAGAAGCAATTGAACGCGGAATTCGCGGAGTTACTTCACATTCCGGTTTAACAGGCGGGGATGCTGTCTTGCTTCAAAAATATATTGAAAAAGGTAATTTCTTATCTGGTGAGACTATTCTTGACGCTGTTAGTAAAGCGGTTGCAACCAATGAAGTAAATGCTGCAATGGGGACTATTTGTGCTACTCCTACTGCCGGATCGGCAGGGGTTGTACCTGGGACTTTATTTGCAGTAAAAAACAAGCTTAATCCGACCAGAGAGCAAATGGTTCACTTCTTATTTACATCCGGTGCATTTGGTTTTGTCGTAGCGAACAATGCCTTTATATCTGGTGCTGCAGGAGGGTGTCAAGCAGAGGTCGGTTCTGCGGCTGGAATGGCTGCAGCTGCTATAGTGGAAATGGCTGGCGGTACACCTTTCCAATGTGCCCATGCTATGGCAATAACTTTAAAGAATATGTTAGGTCTAGTTTGTGATCCGGTTGCTGGGCTAGTTGAAGTACCATGTATTAAACGAAATGCAATGGGAGCTGCGAATGCAATGGTTGCAGCAGATATGGCATTAGCGGGTGTGACTAGCAGAATTCCTTGTGATGAAGTAATTGATGCTATGTTTAAAATTGGGCAAAGAATGCCTACAGCGTTTAAGGAAACGGCTGAAGGAGGATTAGCGGATACACCAACAGGTCGAAAATTAGAAGCAAAAATCTTTGGGATGCCGCTGCAGTATGATGAATAAATCATTACAAGACTCTGTTTCTGTAATAAAAGGTGTAGGTGAAGAAGCTGAAAGTAACTTAGCAGTTATGGGGATATTTACTGTTAAGGACTTACTTGAGCATTTCCCATATCGCTATGAAGACTATCGTTTGCGCGAATTACAAGAGGTAAAACACGAAGAAAAAATAACGGTAGAAGGGAAGGTTCATAGTGAGCCTTCTCTTGTCTTTTATAATCGAAAGCGTTCAAGATTAACAGTCCATTTATTAGTAGAAAGATATTTAATTAAAGTTATCTTTTTTAATCAAGCATACTTAAAAAAGAAAATAATTATCCAGGATACAATTACCGTCACAGGGAAATGGGATCAACATCGGCAAACAATAACAGCCGGGGAAATGAAAAATGGTCCATATCAAATGACAACTGAATTTGAGCCTGTATATGCTGTCAGGGGTAATCTTTCTGTAAAACAATTGCGAAAGTTTATCAAAATTGCTTATCAATCATATAGCAATGAAATAGAAGAAAATATTCCGGAATTTCTCAGACAAAAATATAAACTTCTTGATAGGAAGGAAACCATTTTTTCGTTACATTTCCCTAAATCGCAAGCAGAAATGAAGCAAGCACGGAGAAGGATGGTATATGAAGAATTTTTGTTTTTTCAACTAAAAATGCAGGCTTTACGCAAGTTTGAAAGAGAAAATTCCGGTGGGGATTCTCAACATTATGATTTATCAAAGGTAAAAGGTTTTATTTCATCTTTACCGTTTAAATTAACAAATGCCCAAAAACGTGTCGTAAATGAAATTTGTACAGACTTAAAATCCTCTATCAGGATGAATCGCTTACTACAAGGGGACGTAGGCTCTGGAAAGACGGCTGTCGCAGCTATCGTACTTTATGCCACTGTCACTGCTGGTTACCAAGGCGCATTAATGGTGCCAACCGAAATTTTAGCCGAACAGCATGCAGATTCATTATTTCAACTATTAGAGCCAATGGGTGTAAAATTAGCTTTGCTAACTAGCTCTGTAAAAGGAAAGAAAAGAAAAGTAATCCTCGAACGATTAAATAATGGGGAAATTGATATCCTAATAGGAACACATGCATTAATCCAACACGATGTTTCCTTTCAAAAACTAGGTCTTGTAATTACCGATGAACAACATCGTTTTGGAGTTGAGCAACGAAGAATTTTAAGGGAAAAAGGGGAAACTCCTGATGTTCTCTTTATGACAGCTACTCCAATACCGCGAACTTTAGCGATCACGGCATTTGGTGAAATGGATGTTTCAACCATCGACGAAATGCCCGCGGGTAGGAAAACAATTGAAACTTATTGGGTGAAGCATGAAGTTTTAGAACGAGTGTTAGGATTTGTTGAAAAAGAATTATCACAAGGCAGACAAGCTTATATTATTTGTCCTTTAATTGAAGAATCCGAAAAGTTAGATGTTCAAAATGCAATTGACGTATATGATATGCTTTCCAATTACTATAGAAATCGCTACCAAGTTGGTCTTATGCACGGGAGACTTCCTGCTCAGGAAAAAGATGAAGTAATGAATTTATTTAGTAAAAATGAGGTGCAAATTCTTGTTTCCACAACTGTAGTGGAGGTTGGAGTAAATGTTCCCAATGCTACCATAATGGTCATATATGATGCAGAGAGATTTGGGTTATCCCAGCTTCATCAGCTTCGCGGACGTGTTGGGAGAGGAAACGAACAATCATATTGCATTTTATTAGCAGATCCAAAATCAGATGTTGGCAAAGAAAGAATGAAAATCATGACCGAAACAAATGATGGTTTTGTATTAAGTGAAAAAGATCTTGAGCTAAGAGGACCTGGTGATTTTTTTGGGAAAAAGCAAAGCGGTTTGCCAGAGTTTAAAGTAGCTGATATGGTTCATGATTATCGAACATTAGAAACGGCTAGAAAAGATGCGATGGAATTAATTCATTTTAACGATTTTTGGACAAATCCAGAATATAAAGGCTTAAGAAGCTTTTTAGAACACTCGGGAATAATGGATGGCGAAAAACTAGATTAATAGGGAGAGAGGGGATGAGGTGAATCTTGCATTCTTCTCTTCCTTTTTATATACTACTATTAGTACCAAGTCCTAATATCGTGTGGTGTTAAAAATGAGAATGGCAAAAAAAGAACGGCAAAAGCAATTACAAATAACTATTAAGGAAAATCCCTTTATTACAGATGAAGAGTTGTCGGAAAAATTTAACGTAAGTGTGCAAACTATTCGACTAGATCGCTTGGAATTATCGATTCCTGAGCTTCGGGAAAGAATAAAAAATGTTGCGGAGAAACAATTTGGTGATGAAGTTAAAGCTCTTCCAATCGACGAGGTAATTGGAGAAATCATCGATATTGAACTGGATAAGAGTGCAATTTCTATTTTTGACGTTCGAAAAGAACATGTTTTTAAACGAAATTCCATCGCCCGTGGCCACCATCTTTTTGCCCAGGCTAATTCTTTAGCGGTTGCAGTAATAAATGATGAATTAGCCTTAACAAGTAAAGCAAATATTTATTTTACCCATTCTGTAAAAGAAGGGGAGAGGGTCATTGCAAAGGCAAAAGTGCTAGAACCAAAGGGGAACGATCGGTCTATCGTTGAAGTGAAAAGCTATGTGGGAAATAGACTAGTGTTTACAGGTGATTTTGAAATGTATCGAAACAGTAAATATGATGATTCGCATGTGAAATCGAACTAAAAAGGATGAATATACAATGAAAATTGCAATAGACGCTATGGGTGGAGACCACGCTCCAAAAGAGATTATTTTGGGCGTTAATAAAGCAATCCAAGAATTTAAAGATGTTGAAATCCTTTTATACGGGGATGAATCTCAAATAAATCAATACTTACAATCAAATGAGAGAGTACAAATTATACATACTGAGGAAGTAATATCAGGTACAGATGAACCAGTTAAAGCAGTAAGAAGAAAAAAGAATGCGTCTATGGTATTAATGGCACAAGCTGTTGCAAATGGTGAGGCAGATGCTTGTATTTCAGCTGGGAATACCGGTGCATTAATGGCTTCCGGGCTTTTTATTGTGGGAAGAATCGAAGGGATTGAACGCCCTGCGCTTGCTCCAACCTTGCCTACTATTGATGGGAAAGGTTTTGTTATGCTAGACCTTGGAGCAAATGCTGAAGCGAAACCAGAACATCTTGTTCAGTATGCTATTATGGGTTCTATTTATGCAAATAAGGTACGGGGAATAAATAATCCGAGAGTTGGCCTTCTTAATATTGGAACGGAAGAAAAGAAGGGGAATGAGCTAACAAAAACAGCTTTTGAATTATTAAAGGAAGTTGACATAAATTTTGTTGGAAACATTGAATCTCGTGATTTGCTAAATGGTCCTGCAGATGTTGTGGTAACAGATGGGTTTACAGGCAATATGGTTTTGAAATCCATTGAAGGTACTGCCTCTTCCGTCTTCTCGTTATTAAAGCAGACACTAACAAGCAGTTTCAAAAGCAAAATTGCAGCCCTTTTGGTAAAATCAGATTTGCTTGAGCTAAAAAATATGATGGATTATTCGGAGTATGGAGGAGCTGGGTTATTCGGAATTAAAGCCCCTGTCATTAAAGCACATGGGTCATCTAATGCAAATGCTTTATATAATGCAGTTCGCCAAGCTCGTGAAATGGTTCTTCATGATGTTTCAAAAACGATAAAAGATGCTATTAATTAAGGTTCTTTTCTTAAACTTTGTTGCTTTTATATATGAAATTTAGCTAACAAAGTTAATAGCTTTGAAAATGAATAGTTTTGTAAGAAAAGATGCCTCGAAACCAAGCCCGCTTAGGCTTTAAATCAAATTACTACACGTAAAAATTTATGCGAAAACCGACTTTATTAAGAACTTTTTAAGGAGTGTTGAACAATGAAAAAGATAGCTTATGTATTTCCAGGACAAGGATCCCAATCAGTAGGGATGGGACAATCTGTTGCAGAGGCAGATGCTAACGCAAAAACAATATTTGAAAAAGCTGACAGTCGTTTAGGATATTCTCTTTCCGATATTATTTTTAACGGCCCAATTGAAACTCTCACTTTAACTTCAAATGCACAACCAGCGTTGTTAACAACTAGCATTGCTATCATGCAATGTTTGCAAACTTCTGGTATTAAGCCAGACTATACTGCTGGACATAGTTTAGGAGAATATACAGCATTAGTAGCAGCTGGAGCTATTTCTTTTGAAGATGCCGTTTATGCTGTACATAAGCGTGGAGAGTATATGGAAGAAGCAGTTCCGAATGGGGAAGGAACAATGGCTGCTGTATTAGGCTTAGATCGACAAATATTAAAAGAAGTGACTGAGGAAGTTACGGAAAAAGGAAACTCTGTACAGCTAGCAAATCTTAATTGCCCTGGACAAATCGTTATTTCTGGTACTGTCAAAGGTGTTGAGGAAGCATCCGCATTGGCGAAGGAAAAAGGAGCAAAGCGTGCACTTCCATTGCAAGTAAGTGGTCCTTTTCATTCTCAATTAATGAAGCCTGCTGCTGAAAAATTTAAACAAGTGCTACAGGAGATAAATGTTGAAGATGCACAAATACCTGTCATTGCTAATGTTACAGCAGAACCAATGACAAATTCGGAAGAAATCAAAGTGAAACTTATAGAGCAATTATACTCTCCTGTTCAATGGGAAGATTCAGTACGAAAAATGATAGAACTTGGTGTAGATACATTTGTTGAAATAGGTCAAGGAAAAGTGTTATCAGGACTAATTAAAAAGATTAACAAAGATGTAAAGGTATACTCCATTCAAGATATGGAAAGTTGTGCCCAAGTAGTAGAAGAATTGAAAGCTTAACAAAAGGAGGAGAATATGAATGAAATTAGAAGGTAAAGTAGCATTAGTTACAGGTGCTTCACGTGGTATCGGACGAGAGATTGCTTTAGAATTTGCAAAAGAAGGTGCAGATGTTGTTGTCAATTATGCCGGTAGTGAAGCTAAGGCAAAGGAAGTTGCAGAAGAAATTCAAGCAATGGGTCGCAAGTCTCTCGTTTATCAATGTAATGTAGCAAATAGTGAAGAAGTTCAAAATATGGTGAAGGATACGATCCAACATTTTGGGAAATTGGATATACTCGTGAATAATGCGGGGATAACAAGAGATAATTTGCTAATGAGGATGAAAGATGATGAGTGGGATGATGTTATCAATACGAATTTGAAAAGTGTATTTTTAACAACAAAGGCTGTTACACGTCAAATGATGAAACAGCGCTCTGGAAAAATCGTTAATGTTGCTTCTATTGTTGCTATTAGCGGTAATCCGGGTCAAGCTAATTATGTTGCCGCTAAATCTGGAGTTATTGGCCTAACAAAGACTACTGCTAAAGAACTTGCATCAAGGGGAATTACCGCAAATGCAATTGCACCAGGCTTTATTACAACTGATATGACAGAAAAGCTTCCAGAGGATGTGAAGGCTGAAATGCTAAAACAAATTCCTTTAGCGCGTTTAGGACAACCGCAGGAAGTTGCAAAAGTAGCAGTTTTTCTAGCTTCAGAAGATTCGAATTATGTAACTGGTCAAACGATCCATGTAGACGGCGGAATGGTAATGTAGCTTAACAGCCATTTAAAGAAAAATTGTTCCAAATGGAAGTTTCACTTTATTATTAGGACAAAATCCACTATAATGTCTTGAGGGGAGGTGAACCAAATGTCAGATGTTTTAGAACGTGTAACAAAAATTATTATTGATCGTCTTGGTGTGGAAGAATCTCAAGTTAAACTAGAAGCTTCTTTCAAGGATGATCTTGGAGCAGATTCCCTAGATGTTGTGGAACTTGTAATGGAACTTGAGGATGAATTTGATATGGAAATTTCTGACGATGATGCTGAGAAAATTGCAACAGTTGGAGACGCTGTTAATTACATACAAAGTCAGCAATAATCGTTCACATGACTACAGTGTCCCGTTTATTATAAACGGGGCTTTTCTATTAGAAAAACGGAAACGACTTGATCATTGACTTACGGACAATTGAAATTAAAGTGCAAATTTCACCTATTGAAATTAAAGTGCCAATTTCACATGATGAGGGCTTAGGCTGAGATAAAGGAAACTTGGTAAGCCTAAAGGTGAGAAGCTGTTTACTTATCGTAGGGAGGACACGGAAGTCCACTTGTGGATAGCAGTTGTAGCTAGACAATTAAAGGACAAACACATTATGTACCGCGAGATCAAATAGCGCTTCTAAACAAACCGAAAAGTTTAGAGGCGGCATTTGCTTATCGGGATACGACAGCTGCTCGTAAAGTGTTATTTTCGATGTGTAACAATTACTATAATGTAATATTTGGAGACAAAGTATTTTGAAAATCTTGAGCACTTTTTGCACTTCCCTAAATTTTTTAATAAAATTTAAATGTAGTTTTGATAATTGACTTTTATATCAAGGTGGAGAATATATGCGTAAGACAAATAGAGAAAAAGAAAAAATTGATTTTTTAATAACAACTGAAAAATTCAAGCAGCTCCAAGAAAAAATTAAAATCCAATTTTCTAATACTAAGTTATTAATGCAAGCCTTTACTCATTCATCATATGTGAATGAGCACCGTAAAAAAACACATCAGGATAATGAGAGATTAGAATTTCTAGGTGATGCTGTTTTAGAATTAACCGTTTCACAGTACCTTTTTAACCACTTTCCAACAATGAGCGAAGGAAAGTTAACGAAGCTTCGTGCAGCCATTGTTTGTGAACCTGCCCTTGTAACTTTCGCCAATGACTTAAATTTTGGTGAATATATTCTGCTCGGTAAAGGCGAGGAAATGACAGGCGGTCGTAGCAGGCCAGCCCTTTTGGCAGATGTGTTTGAAGCTTTTATCGGCGCATTATTCCTTGATCAAGGACTTGAAACAGTGATTCAGTTTTTGGAAAAAATTATTTTTCCGAAAGTAAATGAAGGTGCTTTTTCTCATGTGATGGATTTTAAAAGTCAATTACAAGAAATTGTACAAAAAGATTCTTCAGGCTTGTTAGAGTATACCGTATTAGATGAGAGAGGTCCTGCACATAATAGAGAATTTGTTTCAAGAGTTTCCTTAAATAATCTTGAACTCGGAATTGGAACTGGCAGATCAAAAAAAGAAGCAGAACAACATGCTGCTCAAATTGCTCTTAGCACACTAAATAAAATTTAAGCTGAACAAATTTTGTCATGTAATAAAAAGATAATAGCAAACTTAAGGAGGGAAAACATTGTTCCTCAAACGTTTAGATATAATTGGTTTTAAATCGTTTGCTGAAAGAATTTCTGTTGATTTTGTAACAGGTGTGACAGCAGTCGTTGGACCGAATGGTAGTGGTAAAAGTAATATAATTGATGCCATTAGATGGGTATTAGGAGAACAGTCAGCAAAATCTCTTCGTGGAGGAAAGATGGAAGATGTCATCTTTGCAGGCAGTGATACTAGAAAATCGCTAAATTTCGCGGAGGTTTCCCTTACTTTAGATAACGAGGATCATCAACTACCACTAGAATACAATGAGGTTAGTGTTACGAGAAGAGTTTATCGAACTGGAGACAGTGAGTTTTATATTAATAAACAAAACTGTCGTTTAAAGGATATCATTGATTTATTTATGGATTCTGGATTGGGACGTGAGGCTTTTTCCATCATTAGTCAGGGGAAGGTAGAAGAAATCCTGAATAGTAAACCGGAAGAACGCCGTACGATTTTTGAAGAAGCTGCAGGTGTTTTAAAATATAAAAATCGTAAAAAAAAGGCTGAATCCAAACTTAACGAAACCCAGGAAAATTTAAACAGAGTAAACGATATTCTTCATGAACTCGAGAATCAAGTTGAACCATTAAAAATTCAAGCATCATTAGCGAGAGATTATCTGGATAAAAAAGAAGAGCTTAAAAATGTAGAGGTAGCCCTTACGGTTAAAGAAATAGAATCCCTTCATGAAAATTGGGATACATTAAACAAACAACAGGAGAAATATCAAGATCAAGAGATGGCGATGTCTACTAAACTTCAAAAGGAAGAAGCCAATCTGATGGAAATGCGTGACCATCTTTCTGCACTTGATGAATCTATAAGTGATCTCCAAAATGTTTTAGTAACAGCTACAGAAGAACTTGAAAAATTAGAAGGGCGTAAGGAAGTTTTAAAAGAAAGAAAGAAGAATGCTACTCATAATAAAGATCAATTGCAAAAAAATATTTTAGAAACAACTGACAAAATAAAAAAATTAGAAGAACAAACCACTCTTCTAAAAAAAGAATATGATAAAAATGTTCAAGAAGCTGCACAAATTAAACGTAATTTGAAAGAAAAAAATGATCAATTAAACACATTCAATATTAATATTGAGGAAACGATTGAGTCATTAAAAGGGGATTACATTGAATTATTAAATGAACAAGCTTCAGGGAAAAACGAACTGTCATTATTAGGACAACAATTAAAGATTCAATCAACTAAAAAAAGTAAATTAGACGAAGATAATCAAAAATATATACAACAACGCAAATTAATTCAAGAAGAAAAGCAGGATGTAGAAAAGCGACTGAATGATGTAGTTGTACAATTAGAAGAGCATGTACATAAATATCGGGAAAAACAAAAGACAGTGGAAGAGCTTAAAAATCAATATCAAAAACAAGAAACAACTCTTTATCAAGCGTATCAATTTTTACAAAAAGCAAAATCAAGAAAAGAAACATTAGAGGAAATGGAAGAGGATTATACTGGCTTTTTCCAAGGTGTTCGCGAGGTGCTTAAGGCAAAGAATTCTAAGCTTGAAGGTATTGAAGGAGCGGTTGCGGAATTAATACAGGTTCCAAAAGAATTTGAGTCTGCAATTGACACTGCACTTGGTGGTGCAATGCAGAACATCGTTGTATTAACTGAAGAAAATGGGCGGGGGGCGATTCAGTATTTAAAGAATAATCGCTTTGGTCGTGCGACTTTCTTACCGCTTAATATCATTAAAGGTAAATCAGTTCCATCTCCACAAGTTGAGATCATTAGCAAACATACAGATTTTGTAGGGATTGCTTCAGAATTAATCTCTACAGATGAAAAATACCAATCTATTGTATCGAACCTTCTGGGGAATGTCGTTATAACAAAGACTCTACATGGTGCTAATCAAATCGCAAAGCTTCTCCAATATCGATACCGGCTTGTTACTCTAGATGGAGATGTAGTAAATCCAGGTGGGTCAATGACCGGAGGAACGACGAAGCAAACAAATAATTCCTTAATAAGTAGAAAAGGAGAACTAGAGGAATTAAAAAAGAAGCTTCATTCGATGGAGGAAAAAACTTCTCAGCTTGAGCAAATTGTCAAAACTATTAAGCATGATGTTTCAGTAGAAGAAAACTCGCTAGAAGAAATAAGAAAGCATGGAGAACAGCTTCGGTTTACTGAGCAAGAATGGAAGTCAGAACTAAGGCAAATAGAATTAGCGGAAAAAAATATGAATGAACGATTGATGATTTATGATATGGAAAAATCTGAGTCGTTAATGACAACGGAGTCTGTTGAGGCGCGAATATTAGAGTTAGAAGAACACCTGCAGAAAGTTTCCGAAAATATTGCTGGGTTAGAAAAAGAAATAGAAGAGTTAACACTTAAGAAGAATAACGATATCTCATCGAAGGATGAATTATTAAGTGAAATTAGTGATCTAAAAGCAAACCTTGCTGTAAAAAATGAGCAGCTTGTAATGAGTAGAGAGAATCTTGAACGCATACAAACAGAATACGTTGAAATTGTAAAGAAAAATACTTCATATACAGATGAATTAAATTGGATAGAAAACGAAATGTCCAATAACAATTTCGGTGAAGAAGAACTATCGATTGCGGCTGAAATGAAAAGGATGGACAAGCTTGAAACAACAAAGTTCATCTCTATAAGAAGAGAAGAACGAGTGCAAATGCAAACGAAGTTAGAGGATTTGGAACTTAATTTGAAAGAATTAAAGCGTCAGCATAAAGGGCTTATAGAGGTTTTAAAAGACGTAGAAGTAAAAATTAATCGCCTCGATGTTGACTTGGAAAATCGCCTTGCACGCCTTCGAGAAGAGTATTTATTAAGCTTTGAAGCTGCCAAACAGGATTTCTCACTAGATTTATCTTTGGAGGATGCTAGGAAAAAGGTAAAACTAATAAAGCTTGCTATAGATGAGCTTGGTACTGTTAATATTGGTGCTATTGAAGAATATGACCGAGTATCGGAAAGATATAACTTTCTGATGGAGCAGCAAGCAGATTTACTAGAGGCAAAAGAAACGCTTTTCCAAGTGATAGATGAAATGGACGAAGAGATGAAGCGTAGGTTTGAAGAAACGTTCGCAGCTATCCGTATTCATTTTGAACCAACTTTTCAAGCTCTTTTTGGAGGAGGACGTGCTGAGCTAAAACTCACTGAACCGAATGATTTATTAAATACAGGTGTGGATATTGTGGCACAGCCACCTGGTAAAAAACTGCAAAACTTAGGATTATTATCTGGAGGAGAGCGGGCACTTACTGCGATTGCGCTTTTATTTTCAATATTAAAAGTTCGCCCTGTACCATTTTGTATTCTTGATGAGGTTGAGGCTGCGCTAGATGAAGCAAATGTATTTCGCTTTAGTAAATATTTAAAACAATTTAGCCAGGAAACTCAGTTTATCGTGATTACACATCGGAAAGGGACAATGGAGGAAGCGGATGTTCTTTATGGAATTACCATGCAAGAATCTGGTGTCTCGAAGCTTGTATCAGTTAGGTTAGAAGATACGAATGAACTTGAGAGTCCAGTTGTTCCTGTATAATTAAGACCCTCCAAATGATACTGCTCTTTCAATTTTTTATTAACTAGTGATTGGAAGTTAGGTAAGGTTAAGATTTATATGATTATTCGTTATTAATTTGCTAAAATATACTATATTTTATAAAGTAATTTCTCACATAATGAGGGAGTGAGTCTAGTTGAGTTTTTTTCAAAAATTAAAAGACAAGTTTTCGAAATCAACGGATACAGTTACAGAAAAATTTAAAGATGGTTTATCCAAAACAAGAAATAATTTTGCGAATAAGGTAAATGATCTGGTCGCACGCTATCGAAAAGTTGATGAAGATTTTTTTGAAGAGCTAGAAGAAATTTTAATACAAGCTGATGTAGGTTTTAACACAGTTATGGAATTAATAGATGAATTAAAGATGGAAGTGAAAAGAAAGAATATTTCAAACCCATCAGAGGTTCAGTCCGTTATTTCTGAAAAACTTGTGGAAATATATGAAGGTGGAGAAAAAGCATCTAACCATATTAACCTACAAGAGAACGATCTTACTGTTATTCTTTTTGTTGGTGTCAACGGAGTTGGAAAGACAACAACAATTGGCAAGCTTGCCCATATGTATAAGCAGCAAGGAAAGAATGTTATTTTAGCTGCAGGGGACACTTTCCGAGCAGGAGCGATTGATCAGCTGGAGGTTTGGGGAAATCGCGTTGGCGTGGATGTAGTAAAACATAGCGAAGGATCCGATCCTGCCGCTGTTATGTTTGATGCTATTCAATCTGCTCGTGCAAAGAAAGCGGATATCTTGCTATGTGATACAGCAGGACGTCTGCAAAATAAAGTGAATTTGATGAATGAATTAGAAAAAGTAAAGCGTGTCATTGAAAGAGAAATCCCTGGAGCACCACATGAAGTGTTGCTAGTATTAGATGCGACTACTGGTCAAAATGCATTGCTTCAAGCAAAAACATTTAAAGAAGTCACGAATGTAACCGGAATTGTGCTAAGTAAACTAGATGGAACAGCAAAAGGTGGAATTGTTCTTGCTATCCGCAATGAACTAAATATTCCAGTTAAATTTGTAGGTCTTGGTGAAAAAATGGATGACTTACAAGAATTTGATCCAGAAAAATATGTGTA
Organism: Heyndrickxia sp. FW510-T9; assembly: GCF_058781025.1. NCBI lineage: Bacteria > Bacillati > Bacillota > Bacilli > Caryophanales > Bacillaceae > Heyndrickxia > Heyndrickxia sp. FW510-T9. Next base: position 145,861 of record NZ_JBYSWK010000001.1, read on the forward strand.
TGGATTATTCTCGACAATTATTGAAAATGAAGTAGAATAATCACCGTTTTTTTCATATGTAAAGTTTTTGTCTTGACAAACGTTGAAAAAATATGTATTCTTCATATGTAAAGCTTTTTCACTTAACAAGGGGAGGATAATCATGCTTGAAAAAACAACAAGAATGAATTACTTGTTTGATTTTTATCAATCGCTGTTGACTCCAAAGCAGCGAAGCTATATGTCCTTCTACTATTTAGATGATTTTTCCCTTGGTGAAATTGCCGAAGAATTTGAGGTTAGCCGGCAAGCGGTTTTCGATAATATCAAACGTACTGAAAACATGCTCGAGGAATATGAAGAAAAGCTATTATTATTCCAAAAGTTCAAAGAGCGCACGAAAATATTAAATACTTTAAGAGATATTCTTGGTAAAGACGAATTATCAAATAAACTATTACCTTTTATTGATGCGCTAGAGAAATTAGATTAGGAGGCGGCATGTATGGCATTTGAGGGATTAGCCGACCGACTGCAGAATACGATACAGAAAATACGCGGCAAGGGAAAAGTTTCGGAAAGCGATGTAAAGGAAATGATGCGTGAAGTACGTCTTGCATTATTAGAGGCAGACGTAAACTTCAAAGTCGTGAAAGAATTTATTAAAAAAGTAAGTGAACGTTCTGTTGGTCAAGAGGTAATGAAAAGCCTAACTCCTGGTCAACAAGTCATTAAAGTGGTAAAGGAAGAACTTACCAACTTAATGGGCGGAGAACAAAGTCAAATAGCTGTTTCTAAGCGCCCTCCAACTGTTATTATGATGGTTGGTTTGCAAGGTGCCGGTAAAACAACGACCACTGGTAAGCTTGCGAATCTTTTAAGAAAAAAGCATAATCGTAATCCTTTACTAGTAGCAGCTGACATTTATCGTCCTGCAGCTATAAAACAATTAGAGACACTTGGTAAACAACTAGGTATGCCTGTTTTTTCACTTGGTGATCAAGTAAGTCCTGTCGAAATTGCAAGACAAGCTATCGAAAAAGCAAAAGTGGACCATAATGATTATGTACTCATTGATACAGCTGGGCGTCTGCATATAGATGGCGAGCTAATGAATGAGTTGAAGGAAATTAAAGAGTTATCGACTCCAGAAGAAATCTTTCTAGTTGTCGATGCTATGACAGGTCAAGATGCAGTAAATGTTGCTGATAGTTTCAATGAACAATTAGGTATTACAGGAGTCGTCTTAACAAAATTAGATGGCGATACTCGTGGTGGTGCAGCACTTTCCATTCGCTCTGTTACTGGAAAACCGATTAAATTTGTCGGTATGGGGGAAAAACTGGATGCTTTAGAAGCCTTTCATCCAGAAAGAATGGCTTCCAGAATCCTTGGAATGGGCGATGTTCTTACTTTAATTGAAAAAGCTCAAGCTAATGTTGATGAAGAAAAAGCAAAAGAACTTGAGCAAAAAATGCGAACAGCATCGTTTACCTTTGATGACTTCTTAGATCAGTTAAGCCAGGTAAGAAAAATGGGTCCATTGGATGAACTATTAAAAATGATGCCTGGTGCTAATAAAATTAAAGGATTGAATAATCTTCAAATTGATGACAAACAAATTAGTCATGTTGAAGCCATTATAAAATCCATGACAAAAGCGGAAAAAATCAATCCTGAAATTATTAATTCTGGCCGCAGGAAACGAATAGCGAAAGGGAGCGGAAGAACCGTACAAGAGGTAAACCGTCTTTTAAAGCAATTCGAAGAAATGAAAAAAATGATGAAGCAAATGACTAGTATGCAAAAAGGGAAAAAGAAAGGTTTTAAATTCCCGTTTATGTAAGTCTTAAAGTTAGTAATAAGGAAACCAAGGCATTGCTATCATAAGTAACAAAGATAGTAATATGTTTGTTCCCTTTTACCTATAAATAAAAAGTGTTAAGAAAAAACACTTTACAAACAAAATACTTTTTTGATATCATATTATCTTGTGTAAAACTATTCGGAGGTGCTATTTAAAATGGCAGTAAAAATTCGTTTAAAACGTATGGGAGCAAACAAATCTCCTTTCTATCGTATTGTAGTTGCAGATTCTCGTTCACCACGTGATGGACGTTTCATCGAAACAGTAGGTACTTACAATCCAGTTGCTCAACCAGCTGAAGTGAAAATTGATGAAGAATTAGCGCTTAAATGGTTACAAACTGGTGCAAAACCATCTGATACAGTACGTAACTTATTCTCTAAACAAGGCATCATGGAAAAATTCCACAACGCGAAATACAGCAAGTAACTGTGTGAATCAACATGCAAAATTTGATTATTCAAATTGTTAAGCCCTTAGTCGATCACCCGGATGCTGTTCGGGTAGAATTGGTCGAGGATCCCAACCAAATAACTTATAATCTTTCTGTTCATCAGGAGGATATCGGTAAAGTGATTGGGAAAAAGGGCCGTGTTGCAAAAGCAATACGAACTGTTGTCTATGCCGGTGCTGGTTTACAACAACATAAGAAAATTTATTTGGAAATTGTAGAGTGATTTTTTTGATGATTGTACATTCCAAATAGATTAAGACAGCAATGAATAGATGTTTTGAAACATCATGAAAAGGGAGGAGAAATTAGCCTCCCTTTTTACATATCTGAAAATCTTATGGCCAATATAATAAATTAAAGTATAGTCTACTAATTGGAGGTAGATGATGAAGATATTGCAATCGGTAATTGTAAAACAAGTTTTGACGGAAACTAGTAAAAATAAATTATTCCATTCATATCAAGAGAAAAAATTATTGTTTCAAAAAGAATGCGACCAGCTGCGTTTTGAATTAAAAAAACTGGAAAAAACAAAAAAATTCCCTCCAACTAGTTTAAAAAATCACTTTGAAAAGGAAATTAATATTAGACAAGAAAAAGTAAAGTTGGTCGAGTTTCAAATGGAACAACTGAGTATCCTACCACTAGGAAGTGAAGTGACTGAACAAAATATCCAATCTGTTATTGATATAGAAATCGGAGATGATTGGAATCAAATTTGTACTGAGAAAATGATTATTGTGAAAGATGGGTACATCACAGAAATACGATAGAGGTGAAAAAGATGTGGTTTAATGTTGGAAAAATCGTTAATACACATGGATTAAATGGTGAAGTTCGTGTTATTTCGATTACAGATTTCAAGGAAGAAAGATTTAAAATCGGAAACACTCTTTCTTTATTTATGAACGAACAATCGAAACCGATTAATTTAGTTGTAAAAAGCCATCGTATACATAAAAATTTTGACCTGCTTACCTTTGAAGGTTACGGAAATATTAATGAGGTTGAAAAATGGAAAAATGGTATTTTGAAAATATCTCAAGAGCATTTAGGAACGTTGAATGAAGGAGAATTTTATTTTCATGAAATAGTTGGGTGTCAAGTGATGACAACAGGTAATGAAATTGTTGGTGTAGTGAAGGAAATTCTTACTCCAGGGGCTAACGATGTGTGGGTAGTAAAAGGGGAAAAAGGAAAGGAATATCTAATACCTTACATTGAACCTATTGTTAAACAAATAAATGTACAGGAAAAGCGAATTATCATTGAGCCAATGGAAGGGCTATTATCATGAAGATAGATATTTTGACTTTATTTCCTGAGATGTTTAATGGAGTACTCGGAACGTCGATCTTAAAAAAAGCAAGGGAAAAAAACATTGTCAAATATAATGTTATCAACTATAGAGAATTTGCTGATAACAAGCATCAAACAGTGGATGATTACCCATATGGTGGTGGAGCAGGTATGGTTCTAAAACCACAACCAATATTTGATGCGGTGGAAAGCCTTAAGCAAGGAGAAAAAAAACCTCGAATTATATTGCTGTGTCCTCAAGGTGAGACTTTTAAGCAATCAAAGGCGGAAGAATTGTCACACGAAGATCATTTAATTTTTATTTGCGGACACTATGAGGGCTATGATGAAAGAATAAGGGAATATGTAGTAACAGATGAGATTTCCATAGGTGATTTTGTATTAACTGGCGGTGAGCTTGGCGCAATGGTATTAGTGGATAGCATTGTTCGCTTATTGCCTGGCGCACTTGGAAATGATGATTCGCCTGTATTAGATTCTTTTTCGACTGGATTACTAGAGCATCCTCATTATACAAGGCCAGCAGATTTTAGAGGAATGAAAGTGCCTGATATTCTATTGTCAGGTGACCATCGGAAAATAGAGAAATGGCGTGAAAAAGCATCATTAAAACGTACATATTTGAGAAGGAAAGATTTACTAGAAGGATATTCCTTGACCGATGAACAACAAAAATGGATAGACGAATGGGAAGAAGAAAATAAATAATAAACTAGTTTGTCCAGTTCCAGCGCCAATCAACTAGCGTATTTCTATGTTTTCTATCTATGTAAGCTGGAATCGGTCGTGGACTACTTCGTCTTATATCCTAAATCTTGCGTCGAAGACTACGAATTTCGTACGTTAGTTCGGTGGTGCTACTACATTTCTTATTGCATTATATCTATTGATATGTTAATATTACTTTTGTGATTTAAGACCAAATCACGTTAAAACGATGTTCCGCTACAATGATTGATATGTATGAGCATCTGTTGGAAGGAGTTGAAATCGATGCACAAAATTATTGAAGAAATTACAAAAGATCAACTTCGCAGTGATGTTCCTGCATTCCGTCCTGGGGATACAGTACGTGTTCATGTTAAGGTTATTGAGGGTACTCGTGAACGTGTACAGTTATTTGAAGGTGTTGTTATCAAGCGCCGCGGTGGTGGAATCAGCGAAACTTTCACAGTTCGTAAAATTTCTTATGGTGTAGGTGTTGAGCGTACGTTCCCAGTACACACTCCTAAGATTGCGAAACTAGAAGTAGTGCGTCGCGGTAAAGTTCGTCGTGCGAAACTTTACTATCTACGTAGTTTACGTGGTAAAGCCGCTCGTATTAAAGAAATCCGCTAATTGTAAGTGTAGGTGGCTATTAGTAGAATTTAATCTACAATCGTTATCATACTTATCAATGAAAAACGTTTTGAAAAGGGGCTTGGAGACAAGTCCCTTTTCGTTCATATAAATACATATAGATAACAGTGTTTCTTCTTTTTATACTAGATTATTTCAATTAAAAAATGGTTATATAATAATAGAGAGTTTTAAATAATTTGCATAACCAAATTCATATTCAAAATTACATATCATATAAAAATTCTGGGTGGTGGAGATATGGCAAAACGAAAAAATGAATTATGGGAGTGGACAAAAGCACTTCTAATAGCAGTAGGTCTTGCAGTAATTATACGATATTTTTTATTTGCACCAATTGTTGTGGATGGTTTATCGATGATGCCAACCTTACATGATGGGGATCGAATGATTGTGAATAAGCTCGGTAATCCTAGTCGGTTCGATATCGTAGTATTTCACGCACCAGAAAAAAAAGATTACATCAAAAGGGTTATTGGTCTCCCAGGTGATCGAATCGAATATAAGGATGATGTATTATACATTAATGGGAAAGCCTATAAGGAACCTTATTTAGATAAATATAAAAAAATAACGCAAGGACCATTGACAGAGGATTTCACCTTAAAGGAACTAATTGGTCGAGATACTGTTCCAAAGGGAGAGATTTTTGTCATGGGGGATAATCGTAGACAGAGTAAGGATAGCAGAAGTATTGGCCCTATTCCTATATCAAAAGTAATTGGAAATACAAAATTAATATACTGGCCAATTAAAGATATCCGATTTGCAAAATAAATGTTTTTGGAGTTGAAAATAAATGACCATTCAATGGTTCCCTGGTCATATGGCAAAGGCTCGCAGGGAAGTAACCGAAAAATTAAAACTGGTTGATATAATATTTGAATTAGTGGACGCGAGAATTCCAATTTCATCCGCAAATCCAATGCTAGATGATATTGTTCAGCAAAAACCAAGGTTAATTTTATTAAATAAAGCAGATATGGCTGATTCCGATATGACGAAACAATGGATCCAGTATTATGCAGATAATGGACAAAAGGCGTTGTCTATCAATTCGCAGGCTGGTAGCGGTATGGAGACAATCGTGAAAGCTTCTCAGCAAATTTTAAAATCGAAATTTGATCGGATGCAAGCAAGAGGAATAAAGCCACGGGCTATACGTGCGATGATCATTGGTATTCCAAATGTCGGTAAATCTACTTTGATTAATAGGCTAGCGGGTAAGAATATTGCAAAGACGGGTAATACCCCTGGTGTGACAAGATCACAACAATGGATTAAAGTCGGTAAACAATTAGAATTACTTGATACGCCTGGAATCTTATGGCCTAAATTTGAGGATGAGATTGTTGGGTATAAATTAGCGCTCACTGGAGCAATTAAAGATACAATCTTAAACCTACAGGATATTGCTGTTTTTGGGCTTCGATTTTTAGAGGAACATTATCCTAACCAATTAAAGGAACGCTATCAGTATGATCAAATACCTCTTGAAATATTAAATATATTTAATCACATTGGAAAATTGCGCGGCTGTCTAATGTCAGGTGGAGAAGTGAATTATGATAAGACAGCTGAAACGATCATTCGTGATCTTCGTTCTTTAAAAATCGGTAGATTAACTTTTGATTTTCCTGAAGAAAACTTGAAGTATCATGATGAGTGAGGAAGTACATGAGGACTTTTACGATAAAAGAAATTGCTGATCAATTGCAAAATGTAGATTCACTTGAAAATCCTTTTCTTAAACAAATAGAACAAGATACAAGAAAAGGTGTACAAAATCTTATTCGAAAAAAGTATGAAGCAATAAAAAAGACTGAAGCGGAACGTGTGTATTTTTATGAAAAGATGAAGTATGAAAATGAGTTGAAGATGCAGGGATTTCAGCTTATTGCTGGTATAGATGAAGTCGGCAGAGGTCCATTAGCGGGACCAGTTGTAGCTGGTGCAGTAATATTATCAGATGATTTTTATTTAGGCGGAATTAATGATTCGAAACAATTAACCGAGCAAAAGCGTGAAGAATATTTTAATATTATTATGAATGAAGCTGTTTCCGTTGGAATTGGTATTATTTATCCAGAGGAAATAGATAAAATCAATATTTACGAGGCAACCAAGAAGGCAATGTATGCAGCAATAGATAATTTAAGTAATTATCCCGAATACTGCTTGATTGATGCAATGAAACTAACTTTGCCGATAGCGCAAAGTTCTATTATAAAAGGCGATACAAAGAGTGTTTCAATTGCTGCAGCATCTATTGTTGCAAAAGTTACACGTGACCGAATGATGGTGGAATATAGTAAGCAATTTCCTGATTATTATTTTGACAAGAATATGGGATATGGAACGAAAGAGCATTTACATGCACTGAATAAATATGGACCTTGTCCTATCCACAGAAAATCGTTTGCACCAATTAAAGATATGAACTAAAAAACTCAACCTTTTAAGGTTGAGTTTTTTTATTATAAAGAAGCACGATAGATGGCTAATACATCTTCACGATTTAATTTAGTGAAATTACCAAACGCACCATTAGCCATTGCTCTATCTGCCATTACATCCATTTTATTGTCATCAATATCATAATCCGCTAAACGAGATGGTGCACCGATACTGTTCCAAAAATCACGAAGTTTTTGGATTCCTTCTAGTCCTATTTCTTCATCTGTTTTTCCATCTGGAGTTACATCAAATACACGTACAGCTAATTGTTTGAAACGAGAAGGTAAAACATGTAAATTATGCTTCATCCAGTTAGGGAATAGAATCGCTAAACCACCGCCATGTGGAATATCATATACAGCAGATACAGCATGCTCAAGATTATGGGTTGCCCAATCTCCTCGATATCCCATATTTAAAATACCGTTTAAAGCCATTGTTCCACAGTAAAGGATAGTAGAACGGTATTCAAAGTTCTCCAAATCAGCTAAAAGCTTTGGAGCTGTCTCCATTACGGTTTTTAATAAACTCTCGCACATACGGTCTTGAAACTCAGTATTTTCCGTAAGATGAAAAAAGTGTTCTAATACATGGGACATAATATCTACCATTCCATAAACGGTTTGATCCCTAGGAACAGTATATGTATTTACTGGATCAAGAATAGAAAACTTAGGGAATGTTGCAGGGCTTCCCCATCCGTATTTTTCATTTGTTTCCCAATTGGTAATAACAGATCCTGAATTCATTTCAGAGCCAGTAGCTGCAAGGGTAAGAACCGTTCCAAATGGAAGTGCTTCCTCCGCGAACGCTTTTTTAATAACAAGATCCCATGCATCACCATTATATTTGGATGCAGCTGCAATAAGCTTTGTACAGTCAATAACACTGCCGCCTCCAACTGCTAATAGAAACTCTATACCTTCTTTTTTACAAATGTCTACCCCTTTACGGACAGTTGAGACACGAGGATTTGGCTCTACTCCGGAAAGTTCAAACAGGTGCGCATTTATTTCGTTTAATTGATGTAAAACCTTATCATATAAGCCGCTTCTTTTAATACTTCCGCCACCGTAGACAAGTAACACTTTGTTTCCTAACGGAGGTATTTCCGTCTTTAGTTGTTCAAGTTGATCTTTACCAAAAATTAATTTAGTTGGGTTTAGGAAAGTAAAGTTATCCATTTTACCTCAGCCTCCTTCAGATTGTATTATGATGGAAAGGAATATAAAAAGCAAAAATGATGCCCACTTCTTTTTTATGTAATTATTATAAATTAACCATACTCCTTTTAAATAAAGAATATGAATAAGACATAAGTTCTTGAAAAAGGAGTGAGCTCATATGGCATTAAGACAACAAGCTTTACATGAAATGTATAGGATAGTTGAAAAATTGAAACAAGAACAATTACCTGATGGATCCTGGGATTATCCTTTTGAAACCGGGATTAAGACGGATGCCTATATGATTATTTTATTAAGAATGTTAGAGATGGATGAGGAGGCTTTAATTAAAGGTTTAGTAAAACGGATTTTAAGTAAACAAGAAGGAGATGGTTCTTGGAAACTTTTTTATGATGAAGAATCAGGAAACTTAACAGCAACAATTGAAGCTTTGTATGCACTGAGATTTTCCGGATATGTTTCTAATGAGGAGAACTTCATGAAAGCAGCAAAGAGATATATTTTGGAGCATGGTGGTTTGGAACAGTCGCAATTGTTCACCCAAATATTATTAGCAATAGGTGGACATATTCCTTGGTCAAATCAGTTTCTAATACCTGTAGAGGCTGTTCTTCTTCCAAATCAATTTCCCATTAATTTTTATGATATTTCTGTTTTTGGAAGGTCAAATATTGCACCCATCATAATTCTTAGCGAGGCAAAATTTATTAGAAAAACAGCTAAAAGTCCAAATCTTTCTGATCTTTTTACTGACAGAGCAATAAATAACTTTAAAATCAGACAAACAGTAGAATATCGTTCCTTACTGGACTACATAAAAAAAGGTGTTGATAGTTTAGTAGGAGTGAAGGAGGATATTCATGAAAAGGCATTAAAACAATTGGAAACTTATATGATTAATAGAATAGAACCCGATGGAACTTTTTATAGTTATTTTAGTGCTACCTTTTTAATGATATTTGCTCTTATGGCAAGAGGAAGATCAAAGTCAGATAAAATTATTGTTAAAGCAGTAAATGCTCTAAAATCTATGATTTGTGATATTGATGGTCTCCCACATTGCCAATATACTACTGCAAATGTTTGGAATACGACATTAATCAGCTATGTTCTTCAGGAGGCAGGAGTTTCCAAAAGCACAAATACTGTTCAGAAAGCTAATCAATATCTTTTGTCTAGACAGCATCATAAATACGGAGACTGGGTTATTCATAATCCCCGTGGTAAACCAGGAGGTTGGGGCTTTTCTAATATCAACACGAAAAATCCCGATGTAGATGATACTACAGCTGCTTTAAGGGCTATTCGAATACAATCACTCGAACAAGACCAATTCCGTGCGTCTTGGGACCGTGGTATCCAGTGGGTATTGTCGATGCAAAATGATGATGGAGGTTGGCCAGCTTTTGAACGAAATATTGATAACCAGCTTTTAACTATTTTTCCTGGTGGAGAGGATTTATTATTAGATGCATCATCGTCAGATTTAACTGGAAGAACATTAGAATTTTTAGGAAAACATACGAACTTAAATAACAGTCATTCAACTATCAAAAAAGGAATAAAGTGGCTGTGGAAGAATCAAGAGAAGGATGGTTCTTGGAATAGCAGATGGGGAATTTGCTATATAAATGGTACTTGGGCGGCACTTACTGGATTGAGTGCAACAGGGATAGAACCGGATCATCCGTCTATTCAAAAAGCTGTAAATTGGCTAAATAATATACAAAATGAAGATGGAGGCTGGGGAGAATCGTGTAATAGTGATATTATGGAAGAATATGTTCCTTTAGGTTTAAGCACTCTAACACACACTGCTTGGGCAGTGGATGCGCTTATTGCAGTTTCAGATAAAATGACACCGCATATCCAAAATGGAATAAACTTTTTATGCAATAATGCCGATACAAATAATTGGAGGAACAGTTACCCGATGGGACAGGGAGCGGCTAGAATATTTTATATTCATTATCATAGTTACAACTATATATGGCCGTTGCTGACACATGCGCATTTCATTAATAAATATTACAAAGACTAATATGTAAAGAGGAATAATAAAATGTTGTCTTCGATATTAAATGGATTACAACAATTAAATACGAGTGATGAGGCTAATACCCTTTCCTTTCAAAAAGGCAAGATTTTTTTTGGTACCGTAAGAAATATTTATCCAAATAATTTTGCCCTTTTGCAGATTGGAAATCAAAATCTAATTGCAAAACTTGAGGTTGCACTGACAAATGGGGAAGCATATTGGTTTCAAGTGGATTCGGATGAGGGAGACATTCAGTTAAAGTTATTTACCGATAAACATCCAAGTGGGAATGATATATCTCCTATATTAAAGCAGCTTTCACTACCTTCTACGAAAGAAAATATGGAGTTGATACATTTTCTTTCAAAGGAACAAATTCCCTTTACAAAGGAATCTGTTACAAAAATGAGTGGGTGGATATCTCATGAACCGAATATAAAGCAAAATTTTAATATAATCAAACAAATGGTGGATAATAAATTTCCTCTAACCGAATCGATATTCAAATCATTAATAACAGCAAAAAATAAGGAACCTATTCATAATCAAATTCAGCTTCTTGAATCATCGTTGTTGGAAGAGGAGCAGACGAATACAGTGAAAGAAATACAATCTGCCATCCATTCCATTAATAACATTCAAAATAAACAATTGGCAGCAAATTTAATCCAAACGTTAATAGATGGAAAATCCTCCAATAATAATAATCAAATGTTAATAGATGGGAAACGTTCCAATAAAAATAATAATAATCAAATGTTATTAAAATCGATTTTACAAAAACTCAGTGAAGAAAAGGAGCCTCATTCCACCGATAGTAAACTTAAAAACCAATTCGATAAAATTCAAATCCAACATGAACATGAGGTTTTTAAAGGGGAAGCATTTTTAAAAAATCCTTCCATTTCACAAAAGGTAATAAATAATACTGTAAAGTTTATAGAACATTACTTTTCAAAAGAACTTCCACATGAATTTTTATCATTGAATCAAAAAGAAAAAGACTTTTTGATTGAAAACTTGAAAACTATGAAACAATCAATAAATGGACAGGATTTCTTGCACCAATTTAAGGAAGCAACAAAGTCATTAGGATTATTTTATGAATATCAAATTGCGGCTAATCCTGAAGAAAGTCATGTAGTGGAATCTTTAAAGCCTTTGCTTGTTAAAATGTTGCAGGAATCCGGGCTTACAACAGAAGTACGAGAGATAGTAGAAGGATTAGTTAATAAAATGAATGGCCAGCAAATACAAATGTATGAGAATGGCCCTCTACAACAATTATTCTATGAAATTCCAATTCAATTATTTGGTTTTAAAACAAATTTAACCATGCAGTGGTCAGGAAAGAAAAACGAAGATGGGAAAATTGACCCAAACTACTGTCATATTCTTTTTTATTTAAATCTGCAACATCTCCACGAAACTATTGTGGAAATGAAAATTCAAAACCGAGTAATCAATGTAAACGTATACAGTGAATCAACAGGAGTAAAGGAAGTGGCAGCGGGAATTATCCCTAATTTAAAAAATAAATTAGAAGAATTAAATTATCACTTATCCGCAGTTCATTTCATGGAAAAACAATCCAGTCTTGATAAGAAAATGATGACAAATCAAAAGACTCATCTTAAGTCATACAGCGGGGTGGACTTACGAGTATGAATAAAAAGCAGTCAAAGCGAAGAGAAGCGATTGCACTAACATATCACTCCGAAAATCAAGTTGCACCACTTATAACAGCTAAAGGGAAAGGCTTTGTTGCAGATAATATTATTGAAAAGGCAAAAGAACATAAAATCCCGATACAAGAGGATCCTAATTTAATTCAATTGCTTGGCACGCTTGATATTAATGAAACTATTCCTGAAGAACTATATGAGGCAGTTGCTGAGGTTTTTGCATTTATTTACAGAGTGGATCAACAAGTAGGCAAAGGACATTAGAAATGACAACATAAATCTAATGTCTCTTTAATTTTTATTAGGAAAATGGAATAAACAAATAATTTGGATAGTTTTAAATACATTGCAAACTCATCTAATTTGTTCATAAAGCTAGACATATTTTCTGCCTTTCTATACAATGAAAGCGCAGTTAATTTTTGATGATGTTTAAATAGGAGGATGGAAAATGAATATCCATGAGTATCAAGGTAAAGAAATCCTCAGAAAATACGGGGTTGCGGTACCAAGTGGAAAGGTTGCTTTCACAGTTGAAGAAGCAGTAGAAGCTGCGAAAGAACTTGGAACTCAAGTTTGTGTAGTAAAAGCACAAATTCATGCCGGCGGTCGCGGAAAAGCTGGCGGTGTAAAGGTTGCTAAGAATTTGGACGAAGTACGTACATATGCAAACGAAATCTTAGGAAAAACTTTAGTAACACACCAAACTGGCCCAGAAGGTAAAGAAGTAAAACGTCTTCTTATCGAAGAAGGTTGCGACATTAAAAAAGAATACTATGTTGGTCTAGTATTAGATCGCGCAACATCACGTGTTACCTTAATGGCTTCAGAAGAAGGCGGTACGGAAATTGAAGAGGTGGCAGAACAAACACCTGAAAAAATCTTCAAAGAAATTATCGATCCAATCGTTGGCTTGACTGCATTCCAAGCTCGCCGTATTGCATTCAATATTAATATTCCAGCTGCTCTTGTTAATAAAGCAGTAAAATTCATGATGGGCTTGTATACAGCATTTGTCGAAAAAGACTGTTCTATCGCTGAAATTAACCCACTTGTTGTAACAGGTGATGGAAATGTAATGGCACTTGATGCAAAGTTAAACTTTGATTCAAATGCATTATACCGTCAAAAAGATGTAGTAGAATATCGTGATCTTGAAGAAGAAGATCCAAAAGAAATCGAAGCTTCTAAGTATGATCTTAGCTATATCGCTTTAGATGGTAAAATCGGTTGTATGGTTAATGGTGCAGGACTAGCAATGGCTACAATGGATATCATTAAGCATTACGGTGGCGATCCTGCTAACTTCTTGGATGTTGGTGGCGGTGCGACTGCTGAGAAAGTTACAGAAGCATTCAAAATAATCCTTTCTGACAAACATGTAAAAGGAATCTTCGTAAATATTTTCGGTGGAATTATGAAGTGCGACATTATTGCAGAAGGTGTTGTGGAAGCAACAAAACAAGTTGGTCTTGAATTACCACTAGTAGTTCGCTTAGAAGGAACGAATGTTGAATTAGGTAAGAAAATTCTTAATGAATCAGGATTAAACATCGTTGCTGCTGAGTCAATGGCAGACGGCGCACAAAAAATCGTTGAATTAGTAGGATAAGAAAGGCAGGGGAACATAGTGAGCGTTTTTGTTAATAAAGACACAAAAGTAATCGTACAAGGTATTACTGGTAAAACAGCTCTTTTCCATACAAAGCAAATGTTAGAATATGGCACAAAAATCGTTGGTGGTACTTCTCCTGGTAAAGGCGGTACTGAGGTGGAAGGTGTACCTGTATTCAATACTGTTTCAGATGCAGTAAAGACAACGGGTGCTAATGCTTCTGTAATTTATGTACCAGCTCCATTCGCTGCTGATGCAATTTTAGAAGCAGTAGATGCTGAACTAGATTTAGTAATTTGTATTACTGAGCATATTCCAGTATTGGATATGGTAAAAGTAAAACGTTACATGGAAGGGAAGAAAACTCGCCTAGTTGGCCCTAACTGTCCAGGTGTTATTACTCCTGGCGAATGTAAAATTGGTATTATGCCAGGCTACATTCATACAAAAGGCCATGTAGGTGTTGTTTCTCGTTCCGGAACTTTAACATATGAAGCGGTTCACCAACTTTCACAAGCAGGTGTTGGTCAAACAACTGCTGTTGGTATCGGTGGAGACCCAGTTAACGGAACTGACTTTATTGACGTTCTTAAAGCATTTAACGAAGACCCAGAAACAGAAGCTGTTATTATGATTGGTGAAATCGGAGGAACAGCGGAAGAAGAAGCGGCACTTTGGGTTAAAGCAAATATGACAAAACCAGTTGTAGGCTTTATCGGTGGTGTAACGGCACCTCCAGGAAAACGTATGGGTCATGCTGGTGCGATTATTTCTGGAGGAAAAGGTACTGCTGCGGAAAAAATTCGTGTCATGAATGAATGTGGAATTAAAGTTGCTGAAACTCCATCCGTTATGGGTGAAACATTAATCAGTGTATTGAAAGAAAAAGGCTTGTACGAAAAGTGTAAAACACATTAATTTTCTGGTATAAAAAGAATAGTCCCTCTCTAAATGGAGGGACTATTTGCCATATAATAAATTTTCAGGAGGACTTTATGGACGAATTCAAAAAAAGACTTATCCATCTCCATCATTGCCAAGGAATCACATCATCTATCATATTACAACTCCTCAAAAAAGATCCCCATTTACAATCACTATATAAGTATTCTTTCACGACATTAAACTCCATTACTCATGGTAAAGCAAGTCAACTGAAAAATATTTACTATGACCTTCATCAAATAAACATCGATCGATTACTTTTAAACTATCAAAAACATCAAATAAAATGTATTACTATATTTGATAATGACTATCCAATTTTGTTGAAACAAATTTATAACCCTCCATTAGTCCTCTACACAATCGGAAACGAACAACTTCTTCATTTTCCTTCCATTGCAATGGTTGGTTCTAGAAAAGCAGATATATATGCACGGAAGGCAATTAACCAAATTATGCCAGCGCTTATTCAAAAGAAGTTTGTCATAATAAGCGGGGTTGCAAAAGGAGTAGATACAATCGCTCATAAAAATGCCATTCATTGTAAAGGAAAAACAATTGGTGTATTAGGAAGCGGATTTTTTCATATTTATCCGCAGGAAAACATTGGATTAGTAGAGAATATGAAACAAGAGCATTTAATTATTTCTGAATACCCTCCATATACAAAACCGCAAAAATGGCATTTCCCAATGAGAAATCGCATAATCAGCGGATTAGCCAAAGGAACAGTCATTATTCAGGCAGAACAAAAAAGTGGTTCTCTTATAACGGCGGATTTTGCTCTTCAAGAGGGAAGAGAAGTATTTGCGGTACCTGGTAACATTTATGAATCTCTTTCACAAGGCACTAATAAACTGATACAACAAGGAGCTAAGCTTGTTCAAACCGGTGAGGATATTTTAGAAGAATTAATATATATTAGTGATGGTTTGAATAAGAATGAGTAAATGAAAAAGTGAAATGGAACTTTATTTTACATTATATTGATGATATGTTTTGGAAATGATTAAAATTCAGGGAGGAAATTGAAACAAAGGATAAAAATTGATAGTGTTGTTTATATGAATAATTGACAAATATGAAAATCAAGTCTATCATGTACACTTGATTTCTATGCATGGAAAAATAACGTATGTTATGAACTTCATGGTGAAAATATTTATAACACCTCTGGGGAGGATTATTGATGTCAGAGTACTTAGTAATTGTGGAATCGCCAGCTAAGGCGAAGACCATAGAACGATATCTTGGAAAAAAATATAAAGTGAAAGCATCGATGGGACATATTAGGGATTTGCCTAGAAGTCAAACAGGTGTTGATACTGAACATAATTATGAACCAAAATATATTACGATTAGAGGCAAAGGGCCGATTTTAAAAGATTTAAAAACCGCCGCGAAAAAAGCGAAAAAAGTCTATCTTGCGGCTGACCCCGATAGAGAAGGGGAGGCAATTGCTTGGCATTTAGCACATAGTTTGGATGTGGATATTTCTTCTGATTGCAGGGTTGTCTTTAATGAAATAACGAAGGATGCTATTAAGGAGTCCTTTAAACATCCCCGTCCCATAAATATGGATCTAGTGGATTCTCAGCAAGCAAGAAGGATTTTAGACCGATTAGTGGGTTATAATATCAGCCCACTGCTTTGGAAAAAAGTAAAAAAGGGCTTGAGTGCCGGTCGTGTTCAGTCAGTTGCAGTTCGTTTAATAATTGACCGTGAAAATGAAATTAAGAATTTTATTCCTGAAGAATATTGGACAATTACAGCTAATTTCGAATTTGGCAAAGAAACTTTTCAAGCATCTTTTTATGGTGTTAATGCAAAAAAATTAGAATTAACTTCCGAATCAGATGTTAAAGAAGTATTGTCTAAATTAAATGATGTGTATACGGTCTCTTCGGTTACCAAAAAGGAAAGAAAACGAAATCCATCACCGCCATTTACTACTTCATCTTTACAACAAGAAGCTGCAAGGAAGCTGAATTTTAGGGCAAAGAAAACAATGATGCTGGCACAACAGCTTTATGAAGGAATTGATCTTGGCAAAGAAGGCGGTGTCGGGTTAATTACGTATATGAGAACAGATTCAACACGTATTTCTGATGTTGCCAAGTCAGAAGCAGAATCATTCATCAAGGAAAACTATGGTGAACAATATGCTAGAACAGAGGAAAGAAAAGATAAAAAGCAAGCGAAAGCACAGGATGCTCACGAAGCAGTAAGACCAACCAGCACATTCCGAGAACCTAACTCTTTAAAAGAATACCTAAGTAAAGATCAGCTTCGTTTATACAAGCTTATTTGGGATCGGTTTTTAGCAAGCCAAATGGCTCCTGCGGTAATGGACACAATGAGTGTAGATATTTTAAATGGTGATGTTATTTTTAGGGCGACTGGTTCAAAAATTAAATTTCCGGGCTTTATGAAGGTTTATGTGGAAGGAACGGATGACGGACAAGAGGAGAAGGAAAATATATTGCCGGAGCTTAAGACTGGAGATAATGTTAAACAGTCGAATATTGAGCCTAAACAGCATTTTACACAGCCTCCTCCGCGTTATACCGAAGCAAGACTTGTCAAAACATTAGAGGAACTAGGTATAGGGAGGCCATCAACTTATGCGCCAACCCTTGATACGATTCAAAAGCGAGGGTATGTCGCGTTAGATAATAAACGCTTTGTTCCAACTGAACTTGGTGAAATAGTTATAGAGCTCATGTTTGAGTTTTTCCCGGAAATTCTCGACGTAGAGTTTACAGCAAGGCTGGAAAACAATTTAGATGAAATTGAAGACGGTAAAGTAGAATGGGTTAAAATTATTGATGAGTTTTACCAAGATTTCGAAGTTAAATTGAAAAAAGCGGAAGAAGAAATGGAAAAGATTGAAATTAAAGATGAGTTAGCCGGTGAGGATTGTGAGAATTGCGGCAGTCCAATGGTCTTTAAAATGGGACGTTTCGGTAAATTTATGGCATGCAGTAATTTTCCGGATTGCCGAAATACAAAACCAATTGTAAAAGAAATTGGAGTAAAATGCCCTAGCTGTGAAAAAGGAAATATCATCGAACGTAAAACGAAGAAAAAAAGATTATTCTACGGATGTGATCGCTATCCAGAATGTGATTTTATTTCCTGGGATAAACCAATCGAAAGAAAATGTCCTAAATGTGATCATGTACTGGTTGAGAAAAAATTGAAAAAGGGAATTCAAGTTCAATGTACGAATTGCGATTATAAAGAAAAAGCTGAAAGTTAAAGAGTAAGCAACTGCTTACTCTTTAACTATTTTATTTACATTTAAAGTAAAAAAAATGAGGGTTTTGTGAACATAATAAATAATAGCCTGTTTTTCTTTCTTTATTTCCCGTAGTATTGTAAAATGCTAAAGGATGCGAATATAGCATGCAATCGAATGAAATTCAGAAACAATTCGAAACTTTACGAAAAATTTGTAATATTCGTTGCAAGGGTTACTAATGTATGTTACTATTTAGTAGCCCTTGTGAGGTGTTAAACATGAATGAGGTCTTGGAAGGATATTTAATTTCATATATCGAGTATATTCAAATTGAAAAAAATTACTCTGAGTATACCATTAAGTTTTATCGTCAAGATATTGAACACTTCTTTATGTTCATGTCTGAGCAAAGTATATTTACATTGGAAAATGTAGAATACTTTGATGCGAGACTCTATTTAACACGGTTATATTCGAGTAAGTATAGTAGAGCTAGTTTGGCTCGGAAAATATCTTCCTTGCGCAGCTTTTACAAATTTTTGATGAGGGAAAAAA
The DNA here is from genome assembly GCF_058781025.1 of Heyndrickxia sp. FW510-T9. Lineage (NCBI taxonomy): Bacteria > Bacillati > Bacillota > Bacilli > Caryophanales > Bacillaceae > Heyndrickxia > Heyndrickxia sp. FW510-T9. The sequence continues at coordinate 164,566 of NZ_JBYSWK010000001.1, forward strand.
TTGTATCAGAAAATCCATTTGCACTACTAACACAACCGAAGAAGGAGCTTCGAATCCCCAAATTCTTTTACGAAGAAGAGGTGGAAAAGCTATTTCAAGTTTGTGAAGGTAATAGCCCTTTAGATCTTAGGAACAAAGCATTGCTTGAAATATTATATTCTACAGGGATTCGTGTAAGTGAGTGTGCAAACATTCAATTAAAAGATATAGATTTCGATTTTGATGCTATCCTTGTGAAAGGAAAGGGCAAAAAGGAACGTATCGTTTTGTTTGGATCATTTGCGCATAATTCTCTTGAACAATACATAAATAATGCTAGAAACAAATTGATTCAAGTATCAGGACCCCATCAATATTTATTTGTAAATTATAAAGGAACTCCATTAACAGTACGAGGAATAAGACATATACTAAACAGTCTAATCGAAAAGGGAGCACTTACTGGAAAAATGCACCCTCATATGCTTAGACATACTTTTGCTACTCATTTACTAAATAATGGCGCAGACATTAGAACGGTACAAGAGTTGTTAGGCCATGAGTATCTATCTTCAACACAAGTTTATACGCATGTAACAAAAGAGCATCTTAGAAAAACGTATATTGCACATCATCCAAGAGCGTAATTTTATTTTGCTAATCAAAAGTTTTAATTCAGGTATAAAACCATTAAGAAATATGTATAATTTATGGGAATAAAAAGATATTTGCTTCCACATATATCTCATATTTGAAGTTTCTAAATGGTTAATTCAATGCGGTAGACATTCTGGAGGTGAGCTAAATTGGGTGATTTTCATGCAACCACTATATTTGCTGTTCAACATAAAGGCATGAGTGCTATGGCTGGAGATGGCCAAGTTACATTTGGGAATGCAGTAGTCATGAAGCATACAGCTAAAAAAGTTCGCAAGTTATTTAGTGGTAAGGTACTTGCTGGATTTGCAGGCTCTGTGGCAGACGCTTTTACCCTATCGGAAATGTTCGAAGGGAAGCTTCAAGAGTATAATGGTAATCTTACACGTGCAGCTGTTGAGCTAGCAAAGCAATGGAGAAGTGACAAGGTTTTACGAAAATTAGAAGCAATGCTAATAGTGATGGATGAAAAAAATCTTTTACTTGTTTCTGGTACTGGCGAGGTTATTGAGCCAGATGATGGGATTTTAGCGATAGGCTCTGGTGGGAATTATGCTTTGGCTGCAGGACGCGCTCTTAAACAATTTAGCGGCGAACATTTGACGGCGAAAGAAATTGCCGAGTCATCATTAAAAATAGCATCTGATATTTGTGTATATACGAACTCGAATATTATTGTTGAAGAACTTTAATACTTATCTTTTTTAAAATTTAGGGACTTCTAAAAAACTTGATTCTCAAATTTAAGTTTATTTATGCCGAAAGTTTGTCTCATTTTTATAAAAAGAAGGAGTGAGGATATCTTGGCTTATAAAATAAATAAAGCAATGAATTTAACGCCTAGACAAATCGTTGAACGTCTCGATCAATATATCATCGGGCAAAAAGATGCAAAAAAGGCAGTTTCAGTTGCTTTAAGAAATCGATATAGAAGAAGTCTTTTAACAGAAGGTCTTCGTGAAGAAATTATTCCTAAAAATATATTAATGATCGGGCCTACTGGGGTTGGAAAAACGGAAATTGCCAGACGTATGGCAAAACTAGTTGGAGCCCCTTTTGTAAAGATTGAAGCAACAAAGTTTACAGAAGTAGGTTATGTTGGCCGAGATGTAGAATCAATGGTTCGTGATTTAGTAGAGACCTCTGTAAGACTTGTAAAAGAAGAGAGAATTAACGAAGTAAAAGAACGTGCGGAAGAAAATGCTAATCGTCGCTTAGTGGATCTTCTAGTACCCTCTAAAAAGAAAGCAAGTAATTATAAAAACCCATTTGAAATGCTATTTGGCGGTGGCAACGAGCAGGACACTGAATCTGAGGAAGATTCAACAGAAGATGTATCAATGAAGGAAAGAAAGAAAATCATTGATACAAAGCTTGCAAACAAAGAATTGGAAGATGAGCTTGTGTCGGTTGAAGTGGATGAACAAGCTCCTTCTATGTTTGATATGCTACAAGGGTCAGGCATGGAGCAAATGGGGATGAATATGCAGGACGCACTTAGCAATCTTATGCCTAAGAAAAAGAAAAAGAGAAAGCTATCTGTTAGTGAAGCCCGTAAAGTATTAACAAATGATGAAGCTCAAAAGCTAATCGATATGGATGACGTTACTCAAGAGGCAGTTTATCGTGCAGAACAGACGGGTATAATTTTTATAGATGAAATTGATAAAATCGTCAGCAAAAGTGGGAATTCTTCATCAGGAGAAGTATCACGCGAAGGTGTTCAAAGAGATATTTTGCCGATTGTAGAAGGATCAACAGTAGTAACCAAGTATGGATCTGTAAAAACAGACCATATCTTGTTCATTGCTGCCGGCGCATTTCATATGGCGAAGCCTTCCGAGTTAATACCAGAATTGCAAGGGCGTTTTCCAATTAGAGTTGAGCTAACAAAACTTTCTGTGGATGATTTCTATCGTATATTGGTAGAGCCTGATAATGCTCTAATTAAACAATATATAGCATTATTAGAAACAGAAGGTATACAAATTGAATTTTCTGACGAAGCTATTGTTAGAATTGCCGAAATTGCTTTTGAAGTAAATCAAAATACGGATAATATTGGTGCAAGAAGACTGCATACGATTATGGAGAAACTCCTTGAGGATTTATCTTTTGAAGCACCTGATATCACATTGGAGAAAATTACTATAACACCTCAATATGTAGATGAGAAACTTAGTGCTATTTCGCAAAATAAGGACTTAAGTCAATTTATTTTATAATAGCGAGAAAATTTCCGACAGTTGTGTTTGGTAAAATATAAAGTAATTGATCCTGAAAAATTCGTTAACTATTTTTTAAAAAATCTTTAGTAATGTAATTAAAAACACTAGGAGGAAAAATCATGAATTTATTAGACAGAACAAGAAAGATTAATGCAATGTTACAAAAGGCTGCAGGTAAACCTGTTAATTTCAAAGAAATGGCACAAACACTTAGCGATGTTATTGAAGCGAACATCTTTGTTTTAAGTCGTCGTGGAAAATTACTTGGATTCGCTATTAACCAACAAATTGAAAATGAGCGTATGTCCCAAATGTTGGAAGATCGCCAATTTCCTGAAGAATATACAAACAGTTTATTTAACATAAATGAAACATCTTCAAATATAGGTGTTGAAAGTGCCTACACAGCATTTCCTGTCGAAAATAAAGACCTATTTACAAGTGGATTAACAACTATCGTTCCAATCATTGGTGGTGGGGAAAGATTAGGTACTCTAATTCTTGCGAGGTTACAAGAAAAATTCCATGATGATGACTTAATCCTTGGCGAATATGGTGCAACTGTTGTAGGTATGGAAATTTTACGTGAGAAGTCTGAAGAAATTGAAGAGGAAGCAAGAAGTAAAGCTGTTGTGCAAATGGCGATTAGTTCTCTATCCTACAGTGAATTAGAAGCTATTGAACATATATTTGAAGAACTTAACGGAAAAGAAGGATTGCTTGTTGCTTCTAAAATTGCAGATCGCGTAGGTATTACACGCTCTGTAATCGTAAATGCACTAAGAAAGCTTGAAAGTGCAGGAGTCATTGAATCCCGTTCTTTAGGTATGAAAGGTACTTATATCAAAGTGTTAAATAATAAATTCTTATTAGAACTTGAAAAATTAAAATCCAACTAATTTTTCGAAGAAAAAGGAAATCACCAATATTCGACTAAATAAACCCGTCAATTGTTGATAATTGACGGGTTTTCTTTATGTTAAATATATCTCAAAAATTCAAACCAATAACCTCCACTAGTTTGCTATATTTCGCTTTGATAATATATGCTCATTAAATGGCTTCGCTAAATATGTTGTATTTTTGAATTATTGTCGTAATTTCGAAAAAATTATAATCCAAAAGAACTAATTTTAATAAATTTACTAGTAAATATATAAATTTCAAAATATGTGCATGGACACTAACATATTTAAACATTAAAATAGTCAATAGAATATTATGTCGTAATTACTAAAAATATGTCATATATTAATTAGAGGTGTAGAAATTTGAAGTTATTCAATAATACATTTTCTACTGTAGAAAATGCCTTAAATTATTCCTCACTAAAACAAAAGGTTATAGCTGACAACATTGCAAATGTAGATACTCCTAATTACAAAGCAAAAGATGTTTCTTTTAAGTCAATGTTGGATGACTCTATTAGCCAATCGTTCGCGGCGAAAATGTCAGATCCTAGACATATACCATTTCAAGCAGAAACGGATAATTCAGCAATAATAACTCAACAAAATGTCGAATATAACGATAATGGCAATAGTGTTGATATCGATAAAGAAATGTCAAATTTAGCGACAAATCAAATTTATTACAGTGCATTAACCGATCGCATTAATGGAATGTTTTCCACATTACAAACAGTAATTAAAGGTGGCAAATAAATATGTCAATATTTAACAGTATGAATATCACAGCATCTGCTCTGACAGCTCAGCGTGTTCGAATGGATGTTATTTCATCCAATATGGCTAATGTAGATACAACTAGAGGAAAATTAGTAAAAGGTAAATGGGAGCCTTACAAGCGTAAAGAGGTCGTTCTTGAACCTATGTCTTCCTCATTTTCCTCATTTTTGCAGAAAGCTTCTGGTAATACAAACGGAAATGGTGTTAAGGTTGCGAAAATTGTAGATGATCAGACGCCATTTAAGCTCGTATACGATCCAGAAAATCCAGATGCTAATGCGAATGGTTACGTTCAAATGCCAAATGTTGATCCATTAAAGGAAATGGTAGATCTTATGAGTTCAACAAGATCTTATGAAGCGAATGTCACAGTTTTTAATTCAAATAAAGCTATGTTAATGAAAGCATTAGAAATCGGTAAATAGAAAACGGAGGTATTTTTATGGCTCTTCAAAATATTAATTCGGTTGCGGCGAATATTTTACGTCCGTCAGACCAAATAAATTTTGGACAAAATAATATTGGACAAACTATATCATCCAATCAACCTAAGACAAGCTTTGCAGATATGCTGAAACAGTCTATTTCAGATGTTAATAATGATCAAATTAAATCAGAAGTATTAACGCAGAAGTTGGCAAATGGTGAAAATGTTGATTTGCATCAAGTTATGATAGCTGCTCAAGAAGCGAATGTTACATTACAAGCGGCTATTGAAATTCGTAACAAGGTTATTGATGCATATCAAGAAACAATGAGAATGCAAGTTTAATATTCTGTAATAGCTAGAACTTTGAAACTATTAACTTTAATTTAGACGATAAGATAATAGTGATATGTGACTCGGGGGAAAGCAATGAATGAAAATGTGAAAAAATATTTTAATAGAATGAAAGATTACTGGAATAGTCGCACGAAAAAACAAAAGAACATTGGTATCTCAGCAATTATTATTTTTCTTTTATTTATTTCAATTATTACATATTTTACTACCCGTACAACAATGGTACCTTTATACAGCAACCTACAGCCATCTGAAACAGGGTCAATCAAGCAAAGTCTTGATGCAAAAGGGATTAAATCGGAAATTAGTGATAATGGAAAAACTATAAGCGTTCCAAAACAGGATGTAGATAATCTTAAAGTAGAACTAGCCTCCGAAGGTATTCCGAAGTCAGGTAGTATAGATTATTCATTTTTTAGTCAAAATGCTAGCTTTGGGATGACTGACAATGAGTTTAATGTTATTAAATTAGATGCGATGCAAACAGAGTTATCAAATCTAATCAAACAAGTTGACGGTGTAGAGGCTGCAAAGGTTATGATCAATATGCCTGATAAAGGGATTTTTGTAAATGATCCTAATCAGCAAGCGTCTGCATCTATCGTATTAACGACAAAACCTGGCTATGAATTTAGTGATAAGCAAATAAATGCACTATATAACTTAGTATCCAAAAGTGTACCGAATCTACCTACAGATAATATCGTCATCATGAATCAAAATTTTGAGTATTTTGATTTAAATAATGATAAAAATTCTACAGGAAGCACTTTTGCTGAACAAATGGATATAAAACATCAAATTGAGAGAGATATTCAAAGACAAGTACAAACAATGCTCGGTACTTTAATGGGTTATGACAAGGTTGTAACAAGTGTGACCGCAGATGTTGATTTTACCCAAGAAAACACAGATGAGGTTTTAGTACAGCCAGTTGACAAGCAAAACATGAAGGGAATTGCTGTCAGTGCACAAAAAATTACGGAAACTTATTCCGGAAATGGTGCTGCCGCAGCTGGTGGAGTACCAGGTACTGATTCATCAGATACCGGATCAGGGACAACCTATGTTCAAAATAGCTCGGATGGCAATGGAGACTACGAAAAAATTCAAGAAACAATGAATTATGAAGTGAATAAAATCCATAATCAAATTGTGCAAAGTCCATACAAGATACGAGATTTAGGGATTCAAGTTATGGTTGAACCTCCGAATCCAAAAAATCCAAATTCATTGCCACAAGGCAGGATTAACGATATTAACAAAATTCTATCTACTATTATTAGTACTTCTATCGATAAGAATAGTGGTACAAATCTTTCTAATCAAGCCATACAAAATAAAATTGCTGTTTCTGTACAACAATTTAATGGAAAGATGGCAGCGACGCAAGTTAATCAAAAGGGTATTCCATGGTGGGTTTATGTTATTGGCGGAGTTCTTCTTTTAATAATAGGGCTATTAATTTTCTTTATGCTTCGTTCGAAACGAAAAGATGGGATTGAAGAGGACTCTTTCGATGAACCTGAACCAATTTATATAGCGGATGTTAATGAAGAACAAGTAACAGAAACTACACTTCGTAAAAAACAATTAGAAAAAATGGCAAAAGATAAACCAGATGAATTTGCTAAATTATTGCGTACATGGTTGTCTGAAGAATAGGAGGGGAAGGTAATGGCAATTAGAGAAAAAGGTTTGTCAGGGAAACAAAAAGCTGCTATCCTTCTTATTTCTTTGGGCCCAGATGTATCGGCATCTGTTTATAAGCATTTAACTGAAGAAGAGATAGAAAAGCTAACCTTAGAAATTTCCGGTGTTAAAAAAGTTGCATCGGAAACTAAAGAAGAAATATTAGATGAGTTTCATAATATTGCTTTAGCGCAGGATTACATCTCACAGGGCGGGATTGGTTATGCAAAAACAGTACTAGAGAAGGCGTTAGGTACAGAACAAGCAGCTACAATTATTAATCGTTTAACATCATCATTACAAGTAAAACCGTTTGATTTCGCTAGAAGGGCGGATCCATCACAAATATTGAATTTTATTCAAAATGAGCATCCGCAAACTATTGCACTGATTCTATCTTATTTAGAACCTGAAAAGGCAGGTCAAATATTATCGGAGTTACAACAAGATGTACAAGCAGATATTGCAAGGCGAATAGCTATTATGGACCGCACATCTCCTGAAATAATTAGTGAAGTAGAAGTAATTTTAGAACAGAAATTATCTTCAACGGTAACGCAAGACTATACTCAAACCGGAGGTATCGAAGCTGTAGTAGAAGTATTAAACGGCGTCGATCGTTCTACGGAAAAGACTATCCTAGATTCGTTGGAGATTCAAGATCCAGAACTTGCAGAGGAAATTAAAAAGCGGATGTTCGTATTCGAAGATATTGTTACACTCGATAATCGTTCTATTCAAAGAGTTATCCGCGAATCTGATAATGAAGACCTATTATTATCACTTAAAGTTTCAAGTGAAGAAGTTAAGGATATCGTATTTCGAAATATGTCAGCACGAATGGTCGAATCTTTTAAAGATGAAATGCAATATATGGGTCCAGTACGTTTAAGAGACGTGGAAGAGGCACAATCACGTATTGTAACTATTATTAGGAGATTAGAAGATTCAGGTGAAATCATCATTGCTCGTGGTGGAGGGGATGACATCATTGTCTAAAGTCATTAAATCTTTTAGTAAAGATGAACTTCCTGGAAAAATAATTGGTGTGAAAGAAATTTATATAGCAGATAATACAGACCAAAATGAGCAAAATTCCATTTTGGAAATAGAAAAGCAAAAATTTCTTACTCAATTTCAACATAAAGGCGAAGAAATTATTCAAAATGCTGAATTACAAGCTAAATCTTTACGAGAACAAATAGAACAAGAAAGATCAAGTTGGGTTCAGGAAAAGCAACTTTTAGTTGAAAATGCAAAAAAATCCGGATTTGAAGAAGGGCTTCTTGAGGGGAGAAACCAAGGTTATGAAGAATATCGATCCTTGATCAATGAGGCAAATCAAATGGTTGAAAGTACGAAACATGAATATGTAAAGCATATTGAGGAATCCGAAAAAGTGATATTAGATTTAGGAGTTGTTTCTGCGGAGAAAATATTACAAGAGACAATACACTCGGATCCTGAGAAATTCATCCCACTTGTGAGACAAGCTATCAAGGAAGTAAAGGAAAATCAAGAAATAAAAGTTATTGTTCATCCATCAAAATATCAGATGCTCCTTTCTCGTAAAGACGAATTAGATGCAATTTTGCTAGGTCAAACAAATTGCTACATATTTGGAGATGAGCAATTAATCGAAAATCAATGTTTTATTGAAACGGAAAATGGACGGATCGATGTTAGTATTGATAGTCAGCTCCAAATGTTGCGCGAAAAATTATTCGAACTTTTGGAAGGTGTCCATGGATGAAAGCGATAGATCTTTTGCCTCTTATTTCAAATTTAGAAACATATAAACGCTTTGGAAAAGTAAATCGTGTCGTTGGACTCATGATTGAATCTATTGGACCGGAAAGCTCTATTGGAGAAGTGTGTTTTATTCATGTAGGCGGAAAAAGACAAGGTCGAAAAATTATGGCAGAGGTTGTTGGCTTTAAAGGTGAAAACGTGATCCTTATGCCATATACAGATATCCAAGAAATTTCACCCGGTAGTCTCGTCGAAGGAACTGGTCGTTCCTTAGAAATAAAGGTAGGGAATTCATTAATTGGGAAAGTAATTGATTCACTAGGCTCCCCACTTGATGAATCACCATTACCAAAAGGATTACAAGCCATACCTACTGAAAAAGCACCACCAAATCCATTAACTCGTCCACCTATTGCAGAAGAAATCGAGCTTGGGGTTCGTGCCATCGATAGCCTTCTCACGGTTGGAAAAGGCCAGAGAGTCGGGATATTTGCAGGTAGTGGTGTTGGTAAAAGTACATTACTTGGCATGATCGCTCGGAATACAAAAGCGGATTTAAATGTGATTGCTCTAATTGGCGAACGTGGGCGTGAGGTCAGAGAATTTATTGAACGTGATCTTGGGCCAGAAGGATTAGCAAGGTCGATAGTAATATGTGCAACTTCCGATCAACCAGCATTAATGAGAATAAAAGGGGCATTTACAGCTACAGCAATTGCTGAATATTTTCGTGATAAAGGTCTAAATGTTATGTTTATGATGGACTCCGTTACCCGTGTTGCGATGGCGCAACGTGAAGTTGGATTAGCAGTTGGAGAACCTCCGGCAACAAAAGGATATACTCCATCAGTGTTTTCAATACTACCAAAATTATTGGAACGAACTGGTACAAATCAAAACGGCACAATAACGGGAATTTATACGGTTTTGGTAGACGGAGATGATATGAATGAGCCAATTGCAGATACGGTGCGCGGGATTTTGGATGGGCATTTTGTTCTAGATCGTTCACTAGCAAATAAAGGTCAATATCCTGCCATAAACATTCTAAAAAGTGTAAGCCGATTAATGAATCATCTCGTTTCGGATATACATAAACAATCTGCTGAAAAAATACGGGATTATTTGAGTACATATTTAAATGCAGAAGATCTCATTAACATAGGGGCTTATAAACGCGGAAGTTCTAATGAAATAGATATAGCGATTGATATGTATCCTAAGATTATAGAGTTTTTAAAACAGCGAACAGACGAAAAAATCACGATGAATGAAAGTATAGCTTCTATTATAAATCTTGCCGGGGAACGGTGAATAACTTGAAGTATCATTACAAATTTGAAAAGGTATTAACAGTGAAAGAACGTGAAAAAGAAGAAGCATTATCCGTTTATCAAAATTCTGTTAGAACCTTTGAAGAGGTAGCACAAGAGTTGTATCGTTTACTAAAGAAAAAAGAGGATCTTGAACAATTTCAGGCAAATAAATTACAATCCGGTTTTTCTGTTCAAGAAATCAGGCATTATCAACGTTTCATTGTAAATATGGATAAATCCATTTCTTATTATCAGGAGCTTGTCTTGAATGCAAGGAACCGTATGAATTGGTGCCAAACACAGCTGCTAGAAAAAAATGTAGAAGTGAAAAAATATGAAAAAATAAAAATAAAAGACTATGAAAAGTTTATTGAGCTTCAAAAGATGGAAGAGGATAAACAAACAGATGAAATTTCTACTCTCCAATATTTTCATCGAACTTAGAAACTAGGTGATTGTATGGCAAAAGAAGAAACATTAATGGAAGAAAAATCAGGCAGTAAATTTTTATGGTTTATATATGTCATTGTAATTCCTTTATTATTTGCGATTGTCATCGCGTTAATTGTTTCAACGGTTGCTGGTATAAACGTTTTCGAAAAAGCGAAGGAATTAGGTGTAAAAACACATATTTTATCATCCAACAATAGCTTATCTAGTAGTTCAAAAGCAGATGAGGATAAAATTATCAGCTTAAATGCAGAAATAGAGAACAAAAATACACAAATTGAAAATCTGCAGAAACAATTAGATAGTGAGGATAATGAAAAAGAGCAATTGCAGCTAGAGCAAAAAAGGCTTCAAGATCAAATTGACAGCTTGCAAAAGTCACAAGCACAAAGTACAAAAAAATTTAGTGAGATAATCAGCTCATACGAATCAATGAATCCAAAAAGTGCTGCTCCGATCATCTTACAAATGAAAGATGAAAACGCACTAAAAATATTATCAAAATTAAGCTCCGAATCATTAGCCAATATTCTTGAAAAAATGCCTGCTGATAGAGCAGCAAAGTATACCGAAATGCTTGGTGGAAATTCTAATTAAGTCTATTGTATTTGAAAGGAGGTGAAACAATGAATGTAGCTATGCTCGGACTTGGTGCTATTTCATCGTCAGTAAATGCAGGAAAGATGCTTTCACAAACATTAGAAAACAATAATACTTTTTCTAGCTTACTAATGGCTCAAAATAGTAATGTTGGTCAAAGTGAGAATAGTAGTATGCTTGGAAATCTAACAGAAGCATTGAACCAAATGTTGAAGATATTAAAAGACGGTTTTCCAGTTTCAAATGAACCAGACTTTACAATTAATGAAAAAATAAGTGATGAGCAAGTAAGCAATTTGTTAGGGATAACAAAGGAAGAGTCGAAAGATCAACTAAATTCCTTAATCGATAGCCTTTTAGGCCTATTTTCAAACGTTCCACAAATTATTACACAACTTAATGATGCGAAAAAAATGCTGGATCAAGGCAATAATCTAGAGGGAATGACAGATTTAGCTTCAAGTCTAACAAAGTTACCAGCAGAAACTTTCAAACAATTAAACGGAAATCAGCTTCTAACTCTAGCGAAAAATGTAAAAGCTGTCGAAATGCTTGCAAATACAGTTGATTTATCAATGGGTGATATAAATCAATTAGCAACATTAAAAGATAGTATAAAAAATATTACTACAAAGATAGAAGCATTGTTAAAAAACAATACAACACAAACTCGGAATTTAATACTGCAAAATACATTTACTACATTAGTAAAAAATCAACAAGAAGTATTAACTACAGAACCGGAAGTGAAAAAGTCTGATGTTCCAGTACAAGAAAATGTTGCATCAAATCTTATGAATCCAATTTCCAAAACAGAACAGTTTATCCTTCATGTAGGAAAAGGACAAGATTCTACACCTAATTATAGTGAATTTGTCAAGGACTTCACCAATATTCTTGCGAAGTCACAGCTAACAACTGGTCAGGGCGGGACAAATAAATTATTTATTAAACTATATCCTGAAAACTTAGGTTCAATTAGGATCGAATTGCTCCAGGATAAAGGGAACATAACAGCAAAAATGATTGCAAGTAGCGGCGCAGCAAAAGATTTACTGGATTCCGAAATGCATCAATTGAGAAATGCATTTTCAATGCAAAATATCCAGGTGGATAAAATTGATGTCGTTTATGGCCAAACCGATGCACAAAAATTTGAACATCAAGATCCTAGACAACAATCTTCTAATCAAGAAAGACAGGCACCAGAGAAAGAAAAGGAAGATGAGAAGGACACACAATTCTTAAATCTATTAAGTGAAAGTCTACTAGAAAAAATAGTATAGGTGATAAACATGGGGAATACGATAGATCCAAGTTTGATGTATACAAATAAACAAAGTGATCGGAAAACGGGATCAGATATTTTAGGGAAAGATGACTTTCTAAAAATATTAATTGTTCAATTACAAAACCAAGATCCTATGAATCCATTACAAGATAAAGATTTTATTGCACAAATGGCTACTTTTTCTTCTCTTGAACAGATGACGAATATGAATCAAGCGATGCAATCTATGTTAGATTCTCAAACCGAAACCCAATTAGTTAATTATACTCAATTTGTTGGAAAAGAAATTACTTGGGACAAATTGACATCAAGCAGTGATTCGAATGGGCAGTCAACTATTACTCATGGATCAGGAGTTGTAACAGGCGTGAAATTTGTAAACGGTGCACCAAAGTTTATTTTAGACGATGGAACAGAGATAGATGCTGGAAACATTTCTCAGGTTAACACTCAGTCGAAAGATAATTCCTTGGTACAAGCTAGTTATTTAATAGGAAAAAAAGTTACTTGGCTAGATGATCAAAATCAAGAGGTTTCCGCAATCGTTCAATCTGTTTCATTAAAAGATGGTAGTACTTGGTTAGAATTAGATAATGGTGAAAAAATCAAGTCATCAAATTTAACAAAAATCGAAAATATCGAAAATTAAAAGGATGTGGTTGAATGGTTAAGTCCTATATACATCAGGTTCCATTACAACCAGTTACGTCAAGAAATCCTGTACCAAATTATAATAAACAAGAATCAAAAGTTGAATCGCCTTTTTCTCAACATTTTAATGAAGCATTAAAAGGGAATTCCCAAGAATTAACCATTAGTAAACATGCAAAAATTAGAATGGAACAAAGAGGAATAAAGATTGATCCTCTACTTTGGGATAAAATTGCAGACAAAGTAAATGAAGCAAAACAAAAAGGGATCAATGATTCATTAGTTATAACAAAGAACGCTGCATTTATTGTGAATGCCAAAAATCAAACTGTCATTACAGCAATGAACAAGAATGAAGCAAGCTCGCAAATCTTTACGAATATTTCTGGAGCCATAATTGTTGAATAACAGCTGGACCTAATTGGAAGCTGAAACTGTGGATTGATGGAAGCAGTTAGCCAAATGACTCTAAGGAAAATTAAAAGAAAAGATAGATGAAAGGGGAAATAAATAATGCTACGTTCAATGTATTCAGGTATTAGTGGAATGAAAAACTTCCAAACAAAATTAGACGTAATTGGTAACAATATTGCTAACGTAAATACTTACGGCTTTAAAAAAGGTCGTGTTACTTTTAAAGACACTATGAGTCAAACAATCTCAGGTGCAAGTGCAGCATCAGGAAATCTAGGTGGTAAGAATCCAATGCAAGTTGGACTTGGTTCATCTTTAGCATCTATTGATATAGTTGATACTCAATCTAGCTTACAAACAACAGGGCGTCCACTAGATTTGGCCATTGATGGAGATGGATATTTTGTTGTAAAGCAAGGAAATCAAACACTTTATACACGTGCTGGTAATTTTTATTTAGATGCTAATGGTACACTTGTAAATAGTGATGGATATAAAGTTCAACAATATGTAAATGGAGTATTAAAGGATATTACGATTAACGTAAATTCTATGGTTCCTTCGAAACAAACAGACACTATAAACTTAATTGGAAATTTACCGAGCGATGCTAGTGGAGAAACTAGTAATACTCAACAAATAGAGATTGTAGATTCTAAAGGAGTTAGTCATGTTTTCAATATGAAAATTGAAAAAGATACAACTGATGGAAGCTCTGACTGGACCATTACATTCAAAGACAGCGCAGCAACAGATGATACTACTGCAAAAACAATTACTTTTACTCCTCCTAGTACTTTAAGTAATTTAGGTCCAGGTAACACAATTGATTTAACTTTAGCGGATGGAACACCACTAACAGGAATAAAATTGACAAATAATTTGACAAACAATAGTGATGAAGGTCTTACCGCAATGGGAAATCCAAATGGCAATCTGCAAGGATCAATTGAAAGCTTCAATATTGGATCTGATGGTGTAATTAATGGTGTATTCTCAAACGGCCAAAATATGTCACTAGGAACTCTTGCAATTGCAAAATTCAGTAATCCAGCTGGTTTGCAAAAAGCTGGTAGTAACACCTTCATGGCGAGCGTTAACTCAGGTACATCCAATATTAATACTGCTGGTAATGGGCGTGGTTCGATCGCTTCTGGTGCCCTAGAAATGTCCAACGTAGACCTTTCTGAAGAATTCACTGAAATGATCGTTGCACAACGTGGATTCCAAGCAAATACAAGAATTATTACCACTTCTGATGAGATTTTACAAGAACTTGTAAATTTAAAACATTAAGATAGGGAGGGACAGGACTGAGGCTAGTCCCTTAGTCCTGATATAAAAGTGATTACAGTTACACGATTAAATGGTAAAAAATTTCAAATTAATGCAATATATGTCGAAACTATAGAATCCTTTCCCGATACAACGATTACTTTAACGAATGGTCATAAATTTGTTGTGCTAGAAAATGAAGAACAAATACAGGAACAAATACTAATATTCTATAAATCTATAAATATGCTAGGAAGAATAAATATGGCGGGTGAAGTGGATGAAAAATAAAATGCTGACCACAATGGTCGTACTTCTTTTAGTAATCTTATTAGCAGGAGCAGTTGCAATTATTATTATTTATAAATTAGATCATAAAAGTGCTAATCAAGCACCTTCCATTGATGAAGTTCTTAAGCAATCGGTAGATGTTCCTGAAATTACAACGAATTTAAAGAGTAATAACTTTATTAAAATAGCCTTTAAGATCGAGACAAATAGCAAAAAAGCTGAAGCAGAATTGGCAAAAAGAGATTTTCAAGTGAAAAATATTATTATTGATCAATTATCAGAAATGAGCTCTAATGATTTATCTGGCCAAAGTGGAAAAGATAAATTAAGAAATACCCTAAAAGATAAAATATCTAAAGCTATGCAAGATGGTAAGATTGTAAATGTATATATCACCTCTTATGTTATTCAATAAATCATGGAGTGTACACATGAGGTTGTTTCGGATAGATTATTGCTTTTCGTAATTGTTATAAATTCAATAGTTGTTTTAGTGCCTGGGCATCTTTTCTTAAAAAGGAAATTATTCCCAATTAGAACAAAAGAGTTTATAAGATGTTCTTTTACAAAAGCAACAAAGTATAAGAAAAGAGCCCTTCATAAAGGAGGTGGGAATATTGTCAGCTGAAGTATTATCACAGAATGAAATAGACGCTTTGCTCTCTGCTCTTTCAACTGGTGAGATGAATGCCGAAGATATAAAGAAAGAGGAAGAAGCAAAAAAGGTGAAAGTTTATGACTTTAAAAGAGCATTGCGGTTTTCAAAGGATCAGATTAGAAGTTTAACTAGGATCCATGAAAATTTTGCGAGATTATTAACAACGGTCTTTTCAGCACAATTAAGAACATATGTCCAAATTAGTGTTGCATCTGCCGATCAAATTCCATATGAAGAGTTTATTCGCTCGATACCGAAAATGACTATATTAAATGTTTTTGAGGTTCCACCATTAGAAGGTAGAATATTAATGGAGATTAATCCTAATATTGCTTATGCTATGATGGACCGAGTTATGGGTGGAAAAGGAACAAGCGTAAATAAAATAGATAATCTAACGGAAATCGAGAAAAGAATTATGTCTAATCTCTTTGAAAGAGCATTTGAGAATTATCAAGAGGCATGGGCGAATATGGTGAATGTTGAACCCTTCCTTGCAGAATTTGAAGTAAATCCACAATTTTTGCAAATGGTATCACCTAATGAAACCGTTGTGGTCATCTCAATGAACACGACAATAGGGGATACAACCGGAATGATTAATTTATGTATTCCGCATGTTGCTCTAGAGCCGATAATTCCAAAGCTTTCCGTCCATTATTGGATGCAAACAAACAATAAAGAAAAAGAACCAATTGAAACAGAGTTAATGGAAAAGAAATTAAGAAATGCCTCTATTCCATTAATTGCACAATTAGGTTCATCTGAAATTACCATTGAGGATTTTTTAAATCTTGACCAAGGAGATACTATCCCTCTTGTTCAAAAGATTGATGATCCAATCAAAATTAATATTGAAGGAAACTCAAAGTTTTTAGGACAGCCTGGTATCGTAGGGAAAAGAATGGCTATTCAAATACTTGAAGTATTAAAAGGGGGGGATGACGACAATGACTAATATGCTATCTCAAGAGGAAATAGATGCTCTATTAAAAGGAACTGCTGACGATAGTGGAATTGATAATGAGATTATCGTTGAAGATTATTTATCCTTAATGGAGACTGATGCACTTGGTGAAATTGGTAATATTTCATTCGGAAGTTCTGCAACAGCACTCTCCACACTGCTATCCCAAAAGGTTGACATTACCACACCGGAAGTATCCATTATTAAAAGGGAAGATCTAAAGGATGAATTTCCACATCCCCATGTTGCCATCCAAGTAAGGTATACAGAAGGATTTACTGGAATGAATCTGTTAGTAATAAAACAATCGGATGCTGCGATTATTGCGGATTTGATGCTAGGTGGAACGGGTGAAAATCTCGAAGAAATGATGGATGAAATTCAACTAAGCGCTGTTCAGGAAGCAATGAATCAAATGATGGGTTCAGCTGCAACATCTATGTCCACCGTATTTAATAAACGTGTTGATATTTCACCACCAGTTGTTGATATAATAGATTTCGCAGTTGGATCAGGAACAGAAACGCTTCCAAATCAAGATTTGCTAGTGAAAATTTCGTTTCGATTAAGAATTGGTTCATTAATTGATTCATCCATTATGCAGGTTATTCCATTAGATTTTGCGAAAAGTTTAGTCTATGACTTAATGAATAATGAAGGGCAAGGGAAATCTATTGGAACTCAACAGGCTGAAACAAGTAGCCAGCCAACAATGAATCAGGAAATGCTAGGATCTACTGGACACACTGATTATCAACAATCTATGCAAAATCCAGTGGAATCAAGTCACTCTTATGTACCAACAACTAGTCGGGAAAAAGAAAAATCACAAACTAATATTAATGTTCAGCCAGCTGTTTTTTCTAGTTTTCAAGAAGTTCCTGTGCAAATACCAGAAACAAAAAATCTTAACATGTTATTGGATATTCCGCTTCAAGTATCGGTTGAATTGGGGCGGACAAAAAGAACTGTCAAAGATATTCTTGAACTAGGTTCAGGTTCTATAATAGAATTGGATAAGCTTGCTGGTGAACCAGTCGATATTCTATTAAATAATCAGCTTATCGCTCAAGGCGAAGTTGTTGTAATTGATGAAAATTTTGGTGTTCGAATTACAGAAATTGTAAGTCAATCAGATCGAATCAAAAAATTAAGATAAGCTAAGTGGGGGAAAAGTAAATGGCAAATAGAATACTAATCGTAGATGACGCAGCATTTATGAGAATGATGGTAAAAGATATTTTAACGAAAAATGGATTTGATGTAGTCGGTGAAGCAGCGGATGGTGCACAAGCCGTTGAAAAATTTAAAGAGTTAAAACCAGATCTTGTGACAATGGACATTACGATGCCTGAAATGGATGGGATTTCTGCATTAAAGGAAATTAAAAGTGTGGATCCAAATGCAAAGGTCATTATGTGCTCTGCAATGGGTCAACAAGCAATGGTTATCGATGCAATCCAAGCTGGTGCAAAGGATTTTATTGTAAAACCATTCCAAGCGGATCGAGTAATCGAAGCTATTCAAAAAACGTTGTCTTAATGCAACGAAGAAGGTGTTTACAGATTGCTTAGAAGAACATTAAAAATATTGATGGTAATCTTTCTTTTCATTCCTCTGTATGGACAATATCAAACTGTCCATGCAGAGACAACGTATGTAGATCAAATGTTTCCGAATGACAAAGACCAACATAATCAAAAAAGTACTATTAATACAGAAAAGAACAATCAAACAAAGGCTGATTCAGGCAGTCCTGTTATATCTATCTGGGATGTAACAAAAATGATTTTCGCACTTATTCTTGTTATTGGATTATTATATTATTTATTGAAATTTGTTAGTAAAAAGAGTCGATCATATCAACATAATCGCTATGTACAAAATTTTGGAGGCACTCCGCTCGGTGGAAATCGTTCATTACAGATTGTCAAAGCCGGTAATCGAATTTTAATTTTGGGAGTCGGCGAAGAAATCCGCTTATTAAAGGAAATTGACGATCAACAAGAGATTGATGATTTTATAAAGCAATACGATGAGCAGATGGAAAATGCCGTAGAACCAAGAGATATCATTAGTAAAATTTCAAAAAGTTTAAATGGTTTTAAAAAGAATGGGGAAATATCACAGTCATCGTTTCAGAGTTTACTAAAAGAGCAGTTATTAAATATTAAAAAGGAAAGAAAGCACATGATGAGAGAGTTCGACAAGAAGGAGAATAATTCAGATGAATGAGTTTATGAGTTACTTTAATAATAGTTCACCTGAGCAGGTTTCAACTGCTGTAAAATTATTTCTGCTTTTAACAGTACTTTCTTTAGCACCGGGCATTCTAATTTTAATGACTTCCTTTACTCGGATTGTTATTGTGTTATCTTTCGTGAGGACATCACTTGGAACTCAGCAAATGCCTCCAAATCAGGTTATTATCGGTTTATCCTTGTTTTTGACATTTTTTATTATGGCACCAACCTTTCATCAAGTAAATGATCAAGCATTAACGCCACTATTTAATGATAAAATTACGTTAGAGCAAGCTTATGACAAGGCTTCTGTTCCTTTTAAGGAATTTATGAGTAAATATACTAGACAAAAAGACTTACAACTTTTTCTCGATTACTCACATGCTAAGCAACCACAAAAGATCGAGGATATTCCTATAACAGCACTTGTCCCAGCCTTTGCGATAAGTGAAATAAAAACAGCTTTTCAAATTGGCTTTATGATTTTTATTCCGTTTCTAGTGATCGATATGGTGGTCGCAAGTGTTTTAATGTCCATGGGGATGATGATGTTACCGCCAGTTATGATCTCACTCCCCTTTAAGATATTATTGTTTGTGCTTGTAGATGGCTGGTATTTAGTCGTCAAATCATTGTTACAAAGTTTTTAAAGTAGGTGAATAATTTGAGTCAAGAAATGGTTGTTTCTATAGCGGAAAAGGGAATATATACTACACTCATAACGGTTGGACCATTATTGATCATAGCCCTTTTAATTGGATTAATCGTCAGTATTTTTCAAGCAACAACCCAAATTCAAGAACAAACGCTTGCCTTTGTTCCAAAAATTGTAGCAGTTTTAATCGGAATAGTCTTTTTTGGACCATGGATGCTTAGTCATATATTATCATATGCAACTGATATTCTTTCAAATTTAACTAGGTATATAGGATAGAAAAATGGAAAACCTTATTCCTTCCTTTTCGATTTTTTTATTAATATTTATGAGGGTATCCGCTTTTTTTGTCATAATGCCTGTATTCTCTTATCGAACGATTCCAGCAATGCATCGTATTGGCTTTGCAGTAATTTTAGCTTGGTTAATGTATTATTCAATTGATGCCCATCCATATGTAATTGATGGAAAGTATTTTTTATTAATTATTAAAGAAGCAATGGTAGGACTTTTTATTGGTTTTATAGCCTATTTAATCGTTTCAGCTGTTCAAATAGCAGGAGGATTCATCGATTTTCAAATGGGTTTCTCGATTGCCAATGTATTAGATCCTATGACAGGCACTCAAAGTCCGTTGATTGGCCAATATTTATATAGTTTTGCAATTTTACTTTTACTTTCATTGAATGGTCACCATCTTATCTTAGATGGAATTTTCTATAGTTATGATTTTATCCCGATGGATAAAATGATTCCTTATGGTGATCCAAATTTGGCTGAATTTATTATTAAAACATTCAGCAAGATGTTCATTATTGCTTTTCAAATGTCGATTCCTGTCGTTGCAACATTGTTTTTAGTAGATGTAGCTTTGGGGATTGTTGCTAGAACAGTGCCGCAGCTTAATATTTTTGTAGTTGGTTTTCCTATTAAAATAGGAGTAAGCTTTATTGTGATTGTCGTTGTAATTGGAGTTATTTTTGCGGTGTGTCAACAATTATTTGGATATATGTTTTATACGATGAGAGACCTTATGAAAATAATTGGGGGATCACCATGAATTGGATTCGTTTGGATTTGCAATTTTTTGCTGGTGACAAAACGGAAAAAGCAACGCCAAAGAAACGGCATGATGCTAAAAAAAAGGGTCAAGTTGCTAAAAGTCAAGATATTAATACAGCAATTGGATTATTAGCTATTTTTTTGTTTTTATCATTCGGAACGTCATTAATTGGAAATCATCTTTTTGGAATTCTTCGTCATTCTTTTCAAGATTACATGCTAATGGATCTGACGGAGAGTAACTTACATAAAATAATGATCGAACTTTTAAAAGAAGTCGCATTTATTGTTGGACCAGTATTGGCAGTTGCGTTGATTGCCGGGGTATTTTCAAATTTTGCTCAAATTGGTTTTATCTTTTCAACCGAAACAATCCAACCAAAAATAGAAAAATTAAATCCCATTAAAGGATTTAAACGAATTTTTTCTATGAGAGCGATTATAGAACTGATGAAATCGGTATTGAAAATTGTATTCGTTGGTACCGTAACATTTATTGTATTATGGCGAAGAATGGACGATGTATTAAGTTTGTCTTTCAAATCGTTAGGGGACTCCTTGTCTGTAATAGGAAGCCTAGCTCTCCAAATGGGTTTTGCGGCATCTATCGCACTATTATTTTTAGCTTTTCTTGATTATCTTTATCAACGCTTTGATCATGAAAAAAATCTAAGGATGTCGAAGCAAGATATTAAAGATGAGTATAAAAATTCTGAAGGAGACCCTTTAATTAAATCTAAAATTAAACAAAGGCAGCGGGAAATGGCAATGCGAAGGATGATGCAAGAAGTTCCAAAGGCAGATGTAATTATTACGAACCCAACCCATTATGCTATATGTTTAAAATATGATGAGAACGAAAGAGAAGCCCCTTTCGTCATTGCAAAAGGTGTAGATTTTGTCGCACAAAAAATCAAAATGATTGCTGGTGAACATGAAATCACGATGATTGAAAATCGGCCGCTAGCAAGGTCCTTATATGATCAAGTAGAAATTGGGGATACCATCCCTGAAGAGTTCTTTAAAGCTGTTGCTGAAATATTAGCATATGTATACCGTATGAAAAATAAAATCTAGTTCAATTAAAAGAAAAAAGATTGATAAGGCTTAAAAGCTAGGGGGAAACAAAATGGCAGCAAGAGAATTGTCTGTACTCATAAGTGTAATATTAGTCGTAGCTATGTTGATTATACCTTTTCCAACATGGTTATTAAGTGTATTAATTTTGATTAATATTTCTCTTGCTCTCCTCGTATTATTGACTTCTATGAATATGAAAGAGCCCTTGCAATTTTCAGTATTCCCTTCATTATTATTACTATTAACATTATTCCGATTGTCACTCAATATTTCAACAACGAGAGCGATATTAACTAAGGGTGATGCAGGAAGTGTTGTTGAAACATTTGGTACCTTTGTAGTCGGCGGAAATATTTTAGTTGGTCTAGTTGTATTTTTAATCTTAATTATTATTCAGTTTATCGTAATCACAAAAGGATCTGAACGTGTTTCAGAAGTTGCTGCCAGATTTACTCTCGATGCAATGCCAGGTAAGCAAATGAGTATTGATGCGGATTTAAATGCAGGGATGATTTCCGACCAAGAAGCTAGGCAAAGAAGAGAAAAAGTTGGTCGTGAAGCTGATTTTTATGGCGCTATGGATGGTGCTAGTAAATTTGTTAAAGGTGATGCAATTGCTAGTATTATTATCGTTGCCATCAATTTAATCTTTGGAATTATTATTGGTATGACTCAACAAGGCCTCGGAATAGCGGAAGCTGCACAACGTTTTTCATTACTTACAGTTGGTGACGGTATCGTTAGCCAGGTGCCTGCATTACTAATTTCAACAGCAACAGGTATTGTTGTTACACGTGCCGCATCCGATGGAAACCTTGGAAAGGACGTTATCTCGCAATTATTAGCTTTCCCTAAAATGCTTTATATAGCAGCTGCTACCATTTTTATCCTTGGTATTGCAACTCCGATTAATAATTTGTTAACGATGCCAATTGCAGGTAGTTTAGCTATAGCAGCATTTCGACTTTCCCGTGTACCGAAACAAAATGAAGAAGAGATAAGCGAAATGGAAGAAGTCATCCAATCGGATGAAATGAAAAGTCCTGAAAGTGTCATTAATCTTCTAAATATCGACCCTATAGAATTTGAGTTTGGTTATGGTTTAATACCTCTTGCAGATACAAATCAAGGTGGGGATTTATTAGACCGCATCGTTATGATTAGAAGACAGTTGGCTCTCGAATTAGGGATTGTGATTCCAGTTGTCAGAATAAGGGATAATATTCAACTCGAACCGAACGAATATCGCTTGAAAATCAAAGGGAATGAAATAGGACGAGGTGAATTATTGCTTGATCATTACTTAGCAATGAGTCCTGGTATGGATGATGATAGGGTGGAAGGAATTGATACGATTGAACCGTCCTTTGGATTGCCGGCAAAGTGGATAACAGATGCAGCAAAGGAACAAGCGGAGATTTTTGGATATACCGTTGTGGACCCTCCATCAGTTGTTTCGACACATATTACGGAAATCCTAAGAACGAATGCATTTGAATTATTAGGTAGACAAGAAACAAAACAGTTAATTGATCATGTGAAAGAGACATTCCCAATCCTTGTAGAAGAAGTAACTCCAAATCCATTATCTGTTGGAGAAATACAAAAGGTTCTGCAGAAACTATTAAAAGAACATGTTTCGATAAGAAATTTAACGATTATTTTCGAAACTTTGGCTGACTTTGGGAAAATGTCATCTGATACTGATTTATTAACGGAATATGTGAGACAAGCACTGGCAAGACAAATTACTCATCAATTTGCTGAGAATGGAAATACTTTGAAAGTTATTACTTTATCAGGAAGAATTGAAAAAATGATAGCGGACGGTGTTCAACAAACAGAGCATGGCAATTTTTTAGCGATTGATCCAAATGATTCTCAAAATATGCTAGAGGCCATTGCAAAACAAGTGGAACAGCAGTCTTCCATTGGTGTTCAACCCATCATCCTTTGTTCACCTGCAGTACGAATGTATGTGCGTCAAGTAACCGAACGTTATTTTCCACAAGTTCCAATCCTTTCTTATAACGAATTAGAAGCAAATGTTGAAGTCCAAAGTATAGGGGTAGTGAATATAGAATGAAGGTAAAAAAATATATTGCCGCTAATATGACGGAAGCAATGAAACAAATTCGTGCAGAATTGGGTGATCATGCGGTTATTTTAAATTCAAAAGTCACACATACAGGTGGGTTTATAGGATTATTTAGGAAAAAGCAATTTGAAGTAATTGCGGCCATTGATCCAGAACCTCGTAATATCCAAGTAAAGCAAAAAAAGATTGATCAGGTTAAGCACCAGAATGTTCTAACAGTAGATGTTGATATAGAGGATGAAAAAGTAAATGGAAACGGAATTCAAAAAGAGATTCTTGATCTAAAAAAAATGGTAGAAGAATTATCATCAAAACCGAGAATAGCTACCTTTGAACATTTCCCAGTTTCGATTCAAAATTTCCTGCAGATACTAGAAAAGCAGGGGATTGGTCAAAAATATATTCAACAATGTGCTGATAATTTATTGCAAAAATGGCGTATATTTGGGGACGATCCAAAGCAAACGGATGTATTTTCTTGGGGAAAGGCATATTTAGAGGAATTGCTTATACCTTTTCATAATGGAGAGATATCTGAAACCAAAAAATATATAAATTTAGTAGGCCCAACTGGAGTAGGTAAAACAACTACTTTAGCTAAAATGGCAGCAAATGCTGTCATTGAAAAACAAAAAAAAGTTGCTTTTATCACAACGGATACGTATCGAATTGCAGCTATTGAACAGTTAAAAACGTATGCAAATTTATTAAATGTTCCCGTAGAAGTTGTCTATAATCTAGCAGACTTTCATAAAGCACTCGATAAATTTCAATACTATGATCTTATTTTTATTGATACAGCTGGAAGGAACTATCGTGAAGTGCAATATGTGGAAGAACTTAAAAAGGTAATTGATTTTAGAAAAGAAATGGATACTTTTCTAACTCTCAGCTTAACAATGAAAGAAGAGGATATTAAATCGATTATCGAAAGTTTTCAATCAATCGAGATTGATCATTTTATTTTCACAAAATTGGATGAAACCATCACTTACGGTTCCATGCTAAATATAATGATCGAATACCAAAAAAGTGCGGCATTTTTAACATATGGACAAGATGTTCCTGATGATATCGAAGTGGCAACATCTAGAATTATCGTAAAACATTTACTTGAAGGTAAAAACAAATGAAAGATCAAGCCGAAAAACTACGAGAGAAATTAAAAAATAAATACAGTAATTCAGCGAAAACAATAGCGGTGGTAAGTGGTAAAGGTGGAGTAGGGAAATCGAATATTTCTATTAATATAGCTTTGTTATTAGCGAAAAAAGGTAAAAAAGTTTTATTATTTGACTTCGATATTGGCATGGGAAACATACATGTTCTTTTAGGGACAGAAGCTAATAAATCTATTTCTGATTTTTTGTTTCAAGATATCTCTTTGCAGGAAATTATATATCAAGGACCTAACAATGTTTCATATATTTCAGCAGGGAATGGATTCTCGAATATTATTGAATTGGACGACTCTATGGTGTCTAGATTAATAGAAGGACTTGAGTATCTACAGCATCTTTATGATTTTATCATTTTTGATATGGGTGCAGGAGCGACTAACTCTAATTTGCAAATTCTATTATCTGTTGATGATATTGTGGTAGTGACTACACCTGAACCAACCTCTATAACAGACGCCTACTCGATGATGAAATACATTAGTATGGAGCATCAGGCAAATCAATTTTATCTAATCTGTAATCGTGCAGAAAAAGAAAAAGAGGGCTTATATACATTAGAGAGATTAAAGCTAGCAGTAAATAGGTTTCTGAACAAGGATATACAACTTTTAGGTGTATTACTTGAAGATCAACATGTCAGGAAGGCTGTGAAACTTCAGGTTCCTTTTTATCAAGCATTTCCAACTGCTAGTATTTCATTAAGACTTGAAAATATAGTTAGACAATATTTGGGTAATAATGAAAGCACACACATACAGTCTGGTTCAAATAATCGCTTTATCCGGAAGTTCCGAAATTTCTTTTTTGAAAGGCAGGGTCGATAATGGAGATAATTAAAGTACTTGTAGTAGATGACTCTGCATTTATGCGAAAACTAATTACCGATATATTAGACAGTGATCCCAAAATTGAAGTGGTTGGTACATCTAGAAATGGTCAAGATGCGATTGAAAAGGTAAAGAAATTCCGTCCAAATGTTATCACTCTTGATATCGAAATGCCTATAATGGACGGGATACAGGCATTACAGAAAATTATGGAGGATTATCCTACTCCTGTTGTTATGTTATCGAGTACTACCAAATTGGGTACAGAAAATACGATGCTGGCCATGCAGAATGGGGCCATCGACTTTGTAACGAAACCATCGGGAACTATTTCGCTTGATCTTGAAAAAGTTAAAGACGACTTAATTCAAAAAGTAAAAGCTGCAAGCATTGTAAACATCCAAAAACTTCGCATTCCGATTGATACGAAGCAGTCTAAAAGAACAGCAGATATTGTGACAGAAAAACGGATAATAAAAGATTGGGGTCGAAGAAGAAATAAATTAATTTGCGTTGGCATATCAACCGGTGGACCACGTGCATTGCAAAAACTATTGACAAGCTTTCCGGAAACCTTAGATGCTCCAATATTAATTGTGCAACATATGCCTGCTGGTTTCACTAAATCATTAGCAAATCGTTTAAACACATTGAGTCAAATCCATGTAAAAGAGGCAGAAGATGGAGAAATAATAAGGAAAGGAACAGCATATATAGCACCTGGAGACTTTCACTTACAAGTAAAACAGCTTGGAACGAACATTGTCATTAGCCTAAACCAGGCACCGCCTTTAAATGGGCATAGACCTGCTGTAGATGTCATGTTTAATTCTATTAGTATTTTGTCGAATTATGATAAAATTGCTATTATTATGACAGGAATGGGTTCAGATGGTGCACAAGGTTTGGTAGAATTAAAGAAAAAAGGAAATGTTAAGACAATCGCTGAATCAAAAAACAGTTGTATTGTCTTTGGAATGCCAAAAGCTGCTATTGCTACTAATCTAGTAGATGATGTGGAAGATTTAGAAAATATATCGCAGTCAGTTATGAACTATTTGTCATAGGAGTTGTGGAACATATGGAATTGAGCCAATATTTAGAAGTGTTTATTGAGGAAAGTAAAGAGCATCTTCAAGTCTGCAATGAACAATTGTTATTGCTTGAAAAAAATCCGAGTGATTTAACTATTGTGAATGAAATTTTCCGTTCCGCACATACCCTTAAAGGTATGTCAGCAACAATGGGATATGAAGATTTAGCTAATTTAACACATATAATGGAAAATGTTTTGGATGGTATTAGAAATGGGATTATTTCTGTCACACCAGAAATATTAGATGTAGTATTTCTTGCAGTAGATGATTTAGAAATTATGATAGAGTCAATTGCTACTGGTGGAGATGGAAAAAGGGATGTAAGTAAAGTAATTGTTCAGCTACAAAAGATTGAAAAGGGTGAATCCATTGAAGCAGGTACGGGGCTCCAAGAGGTAGCAACTGCACTAGCGATAGAATCGCCGGAATTGAAAGTGAAATATGATGAATTTGAACAGACGGTTATTCGACAATCGAAGGATCAAGGTTTTGAATGCTACGAAATAACAGTAGGTCTAAGAGAAGATTGTTTATTAAAAGCTGCTAGAGTATTTATGGTTTTTGAAGTATTAGAGAAATGTGGCGAAGTTATCAAATCAAATCCAACAGTAGAAATGCTTGAGGAAGAGAAATTTGATAATCATTTCACTATTACACTGATAACAAACGAACCAACGAATGATATTCAGCAAAAAGTTATGAAGGTATCTGAAGTTGAAAATGTAGTCATAGCTCCTGTAAGTATAGAGCATCATGCTGACAAAGATATACAAGTAATAGAAATAAATGAAGATATCAAACAACCGGTACGTACAGCAGAAAAAAAATCCGAAGGTACTAAAAAGGTAACGCAGCAAGTAAGTCATACTAACAAAACCATCAGAGTAAATATTGATAGATTAGATGTTTTAATGAATCTTTTCGAAGAACTAGTGATTGATAGAGGAAGGTTGGAACAAATTTCAAAAGACCTTAATAATTCTGAATTACATGAAACAGTGGAAAGAATGTCACGTATTTCCGGTGATCTACAAAACATTATTTTAAATATGAGAATGGTTCCTGTAGAAACAGTATTTAATCGTTTTCCTAAAATGGTCAGACAGCTTGCTAGAGATTTACATAAAAAAATTAATCTAGAAATTATAGGTGCTGAAACAGAGCTTGACCGAACAGTTATTGACGAAATTGGCGATCCTTTAGTTCATTTATTACGAAACGCACTTGACCATGGTATAGAAACACCAGATGTCAGAGTAAAGAATGGGAAAAGTGAAGATGGTACCATTACGTTGAAAGCTTTTCATAGTGGAAATCATGTGTTTATTGAAATTTCAGATGATGGTGCAGGCATAAATCGAGAAAAGGTTTTACAAAAAGCGGTCTCTAAAGGGATTGTTCATGAGACAGAAGCTGATTCCTTGTCTGATAAGCAAGTATATGAACTTATTCTATCTTCAGGATTTTCGACAGCTGACAAAATATCGGATATTTCTGGCCGTGGGGTAGGTCTTGATGTTGTAAAAGCAACGATAGAATCTCTTGGTGGATCCATCACAATTGATTCAATAGAAGGTTCAGGTTCCGTATTTATCATTCAGTTACCTTTAACACTTTCAATTATTTCAGTAATGTTAGTCGAGGTTGGCAAAGAGAAGTTTGCTATTCCATTATCATCAATTATTGAGACTGCCATTATTAAAGAATCGGATATATTAACAGCTCATAATCAAAAGGTAATCGATTTCCGCGGAAAAGTTGTACCTCTTGTTTATTTAAAAGATACTTTTGAAGTATCAGGGCAAAAAGATGAGAGTGAGTATACTTCGGTGATAATAGTTAGAAAAGCAGAAAAAATGGCCGCATTGGTCGTCGATTCTTTTATAGGACAACAAGAAATTGTTCTTAAGTCATTAGGAAATTATTTATTAGATGTTTTCGCTATTTCTGGGGCTACTATTCTAGGTGATGGTCAAGTTGCACTTATCGTAGATTGTAATGCATTGATTAAGTAAAAGACAAATGCGGAAGCGCCTTGCTCATCTGCGTATGGATTTCGTAGTCTTCGACTGAGATAAAGGAAACCGTGCTGAGGTAGTTCACGAGCTATTGAAAATTGAACTACCATTTTCACCGAGTGAAATTTGAAGTACCAATTTCACCTGATGTTGACTTATCGTATGGAGGAGACGTAGAAATCCACTAGCCGATAGGCGCTGGAGCTAGACGCAGAAAAAAATCAAAAAAATGTTTGTAATGGAGTGTTATTTTATGGTAGAAATACTTGAACAAACAGAAAATAAAATGATTATATTCCAATTAAAAGGTAATGAATATGCAATACCTGTACAACAAGTAAGAGCGATTGAAAAGGTATTACATATTACCCGTGTACCAAGAACAGCTTCTTTTATTATGGGTGTTATCAATTTACGTGGTGTGATCATTCCTATTATTGATTTACAAAATCGGTTAGGTATAGGTGAAATAGAAGTTACCGAAAAAACAAGAATCATAATTGTGGCAATGGATAATATTGAAGTTGGTTTAATGGTTGATGGTGCAAATGATGTATTAGATATACCAATGGAATCAATTGAGCCACAGCCTGAAGTAGTGGATTCTATAAAAGCAGAATTTATTTCAAGTGTTGCTAATATTAATAAAAGATTAATAATGATCATGAGCTTAGAAAAAATAGTAAGTCCACTAAATTAGGAGAGGCTCTTTTCTTAAACTTTGTTGCTTTTGTAAAAGAAAATCTGCTAAATTTCCTCATTCGGTTTAAGTATGGAGTTCCTTTTTAAGAAAAGATGCCCCGTAACTAAGTCTAATTTAGGATGTAAAACAAATTACGAAAAGCAACATTTTATACGAAAACAGCTTTAGGGGAAGAATACAATGGGTTTAGAAGATAAAATCACTAGTGTACATTTAGATATTCTAAAGGAAATTGGGAATATTGGGGCTGCACACGCCGCAACATCATTGTCGATACTATTAAATAAAAAAATTGATATGAATGTTCCAAAAGTTAGTATCGAATCTTTCTCTGAAATGATGGAAATGGCAGGAGGTTCAGAGAATGTAGTTGCGAGTGTGCTTCTTCGAATTGAAGGTGATGCATCAGGGTATATGTTTTTTATTCTGTCATTACAGCAATGTGAAAAATTCGTTAGACAAATGACAGGAGATGCAAAATTTTCATTTAACCAGCCAAACATGTCAGAATTAGGTCTATCAGCTTTTCAGGAATTAGGGAATATTTTGGCGGGGGCTTATTTAACTGCATTATCGGACTTTACACAACTTGAATTATTTCCATCTGTTCCAGAGTTAAGTATAGATATGTTCGGTGCCATTATTAGTCATGGCTTAATCGAACTTTCACAAACGAGCGATTATGCTATTGTCATTGATACAAGTCTTACAGAAGAACAAGATGATGTCGACCATACAATGAATGGTCAGTTTTTTCTTCTTCCTAATCCGGAGTCATTTCAAACTATTTTTGAGGCTTTAGGAGTGGGATTGCATGGGTGAGGTTGTTAAGGTCGGAATCGCGGATATGAATATTGTATCCCCGCCAAATACTATTAGAACAACAGGGCTAGGATCGTGTGTTGGAGTTATCATATATGATTCCTATTGTGCAATGGCTGGATTAGCACATATTATGTTACCGGATTCTAGTATTGCTAAATCCAAAAATGAGATAAATAAAGCGAAGTTTGCAGATACTGCTATTAAGGAACTTACAGAAAAATTAATTAATGAAGGCTGTAAAAAATTCCATTTAAAAGCAAAGATTGCAGGCGGAGCACAGATGTTTTCATTTTCCTCCTCCAATGATTTCATGAAAATTGGACCACGTAATGTCGAAGCGGTAAAAACGGCTTTAAAAACAGAAGGTATTGAATTACTTTCAGAAGATACAGGTGGTAATTCCGGGAGGACAATAGAATTTGACCCGAAAACATTACAATTACAAATCAGATCGGTCAATAAAGGAATTCAAGTTATTTAGAAAGACTAATATCGTATAGCATTTTCTAAATAATTGCGAGGAGGGGTCATATGTCAAAGACGGAAACAATCGAAGAGCAAAAGTATTGGGAATTATGGATAAGTTCTCGTAATACAGAAGCTGGTGATGTTCTTGCAAAAAAATATTTGCCTTTAGTTCATTATCATGTTCAAAGGATTGCGGTAGGACTTCCTCGTAGTGTTTCAAGGGACGATCTGAAAAGCTTTGGTATGCTAGGGCTTTTGGATGCATTAAACAAATTCGATCGGGCTCGAGATTTGAAATTTGATACATACGCTTCCTTTAGAATTCGTGGAGCTATTCTAGATGGCTTAAGAAAAGAGGATTGGCTACCAAGAAGTACAAGGGAAAAAGCGAAAAAAATTGAAGCGATTTTAGAACGATTAGAGCAAAAATACATGAGGCATGTTACAGCAGCTGAGATTGCAGAGGAATTACAGACATCGGAGGACGATGTCTATCAAACATTAAACGAACAATTTTTTGCAAATGTTTTATCTGTTGACGAACAAGCACATGAAAAGGAAGAAAATGAAACGTATTCTTTTGTCATTAAAGATGACCAAATACCTAGCCCAGAAGAATATTTAATTCATGAAGAGAAAGTACAAGATTTGACTAAAGTGATTTCAACCTTATCTGAAAAGGAACAGATGGTTTTAAGCTTGTTCTATCATGAAGAATTAACTTTAACAGAAATTGGCGAGATTATGAGTTTATCCACATCGAGAATTTCACAAATTCATTCGAAAGCATTATTTAAATTGAAAAATATTTTGGAAAAGAAAATGTAAATTCTAAGAGGTGGGTATCGTGGAACTTAAATCACTTGAATTGCAAATCGCATTACCAAGAACACATGATGCCGGAAAAATAATGCAAAATATTCAACATGAAAGTAAGGTATTGAATGAAAATGCAATGCAAGAAATGGAGAAGGAATTAATTGAAAAGCGACATCATGTACTGAAACAGGAACAAAAAGATCCAACAATGTTAAAAGATCAAGGTGATTCAAAAAATCACCAAGAGCAAAATGCAAGTAAAAGGCAACCAAGAGAAAAGCATATGAATAAACAATTACAACAATACCACCCATTTAAAGGTAATCATATTGATTTTAACGGGTAGGAGAAAATTATGACTACATTTATTTTATTTATCTCCATCATTATTAATATCGTGGCAATATTCGCCATTATCATTCTTTATATGAGACAGAATCGGCTTTTGCATATAGAAAAAGACCAAAAAAAAGCATTAAAGGATATGGAAGAAATGTTTTCATCCTATTTAATTGAAATGAGAGATGAAAACGAGAATTTTATAAAAAGAGTTCAAATCCTAGGAAGTAAGCAAGCTACAAAAAATACTTTAGATGACGATGAAGAGTGTTCAATGGATATGTCCATGATCCAAATGGAGCAAAAAAATGATTCCCCTATTTTAACAGCATTTATGAAAAATCATGCAGAAAAAACTTATCAATCTGCAATGACCAAAAAGGATGCAACAACGGAGGAAACACAAGAAAGTGATTTTGCAACATTACCACTAGAAAAACAAGTTCTTTTTTTAGAAAAGGAAGGCTTGTCCATTGAACAAATTGCCAGCAAGCTCCATAAAGGAAAGACTGAGATTGAGTTGCTGCTGAAATTTCGTCAAAAAATGTAAGATTTTCTTGAATAAAAAATGGAATTATGTTATATTATTTTTTGGTGTTATCACACACGTTTCATGATTTAAATAGATGGTGCTTTCAAGATAAATATGATTTTATTTTGGTAGTCTCTGTTTAAAAATGATTGAAGCGGAGGAAACTAAAACCATAGGAGGCAACACAATGTCAGTAATTTCAATGAAACAATTGCTTGAAGCAGGTGTACATTTCGGACACCAAACACGCCGTTGGAACCCAAAAATGAAGAAATATATCTTCACAGAGCGTAACGGTATCTATATTATCGATCTTCAAAAAACAGTGAAAAAAGTTGAAGAAGCATACAACTTTGTAAAAGAACTTGCTGCTAACGGCGGAAACATTCTTTTCGTAGGTACTAAAAAGCAAGCTCAAGAATCTGTTAAAGAAGAAGCTGAAAAAGTTGGTATGTATTTTGTAAATCATCGTTGGTTAGGTGGTACATTAACAAACTTTGAAACAATTCAAAAACGTATTGTGCGCTTAAAAGCGATCGAAAAAATGGAAGAAGATGGAACTTTCGAAGTTCTACCTAAAAAAGAAGTTGTTCAACTTAAAAAAGAACATGAACGTTTAGTAAAATTCCTTGGTGGAATTAAAGATATGAAGACTCTTCCGGATGCTTTATTCATTATCGATCCTCGTAAAGAGCGTATTGCAGTTGCAGAAGCACGTAAATTAAATATTCCTATCGTTGGTATTGTTGATACAAACTGCGATCCTGATGAAATTGATTATGTAATTCCTGCAAATGATGATGCAATTCGCGCAGTTAAGCTTTTAACTGGAAAAATGGCTGACGCTATTTTAGAAGCTAGACAAGGTGAAGAAGAAACAGTTGTCGAACCAGTAGAAGCACAATAATTATTTCTTGATTTTGTTTTACAAAAGGTGATAAGAAGGGTACTCCTTATCACCTTTTTTTAAAGATGTTAATTGTATACTATCTGAATTTTAATGTGAATACATAGAATTAAAGGAGGAAATATTCTCATGGCAGTTACTGCACAAATGGTAAAAGAACTTCGTGAAAAAACAGGCGCAGGTATGATGGACTGTAAAAAGGCACTTACTGAAACAAATGGTGATATGGATAAAGCAATTGATTACCTACGTGAAAAAGGTATATCAAAAGCTGCGAAAAAAGCAGATCGTATTGCTGCAGAAGGTATCACTTATATATTAAGTGAAGGTAATGATGCAGTTATTCTTGAAGTAAACTCAGAAACAGACTTTGTTGCAAAAAATGAAGGATTCAAAACACTAGTTGCTAATTTAGCTAAACACATCCTTAAAAATAAGCCAGCTTCTGTGGAAGAAGCTTTAGAACAAAAAATGGAAGACGGAGTAACTGTTGTTGAAGCAATCAATGCCGCTATTGCAAAAATTGGTGAAAAAATTACACTTCGTCGCTATGAAATAAAAACAAAAACAGACAATGATGCTTTTGGTGGATATCTGCACATGGGTGGACGTATCGGTGTATTAACTGTATTAGAAGGTACTACTGATGAAAGTGTTGCAAAAGATGTTGCTATGCACGCTGCTGCATTAAATCCTAAATATATCTCTCGTGACCAAGTATCCCAAGAAGAAGTAGAACATGAGCGCGGAGTTTTAACTCAACAAGCATTAAACGAAGGCAAACCTGAAAATATTGTTGCTAAAATGGTAGAAGGCCGTTTAAGCAAATATTTTGAAGATATTTGTATTATAGATCAAGCATTTGTTAAAAACCCTGATCAAAAGGTTGGTCAATTTGTAAAAGCTAATAACGCAACGATCACTGACTTAGTTCGTTATGAGGTTGGCGAAGGTATTGAAAAGCGTCAAGATAACTTTGCTGAAGAAGTAATGAGCCAAGTTAAAAATAAATAATTTTTTGCGATTCCCTAGGGAATTGGGAAAACCAACAAGGGGAGCACACTGTGTGTTCCCTTTCTTTCAAGCTTGTATACATAATAAACTAAGTGGAGGTTTACATGAGTACCCCAAAATATAAACGCGTTGTTTTAAAATTAAGTGGAGAAGCACTAGCGGGTGAACAAGGTTTCGGCATTAATCCATCTGTTATTAAATCAGTGGCCGTGCAGGTAAAAGAATTAGCTGAATTAGATGTTGAAGTCGCAGTTGTTGTTGGTGGCGGCAATATTTGGCGCGGGAAAATAGGCAGTGAAATGGGTATGGATCGTGCTTCAGCAGATTATATGGGAATGCTTGCAACAGTGATGAATTCTCTTGCGCTTCAGGACAGTTTAGAGCAAAATGGAATTGAAACGAGAGTGCAATCATCTATTGATATGCGTCAAGTTGCAGAACCATATATTCGCAGACGTGCAATCAGACATTTAGAAAAGAAACGTGTTGTAATTTTTGCTGCAGGTACTGGAAATCCGTATTTCTCGACAGATACCACAGCTGCGCTTAGAGCGGCTGAAATTGAAGCAGAAGTTATCTTAATGGCAAAAAATAATGTCGACGGTGTTTATTCAGCGGACCCGAAATTAGATAGTAATGCTGTTAAGTATGAACAACTTACTTATCTGGATGTAATTAAAAATGGTCTTGCGGTAATGGATTCAACAGCATCTTCATTATGTATGGACAATGATATACCTCTAATTGTCTTTTCTATTATGGAAAATGGCAATATTAAACGGGTTGTAATGGGTGAAAATATTGGAACGATTGTTAGGGGGAAAGAATAATGCCAAAACAAATTATTGCTACTTCAAAAGAAAAAATGACTAAAGCGATTCAAGCTTATACGAGAGAACTGGGAACGATTCGTGCAGGACGTGCAAGTGCTTCTTTACTTGATAATATTGTAATTGATTACTATGGTGCACCAACACCAATTAACCAATTAGCAGGTGTATCAGTTCCGGAAGCACGTCTGTTAGTTATCCAGCCTTATGATAAGTCAATTCTTGGTGAAATTGAAAAGGCTATATTAAAATCTGATTTAGGTTTAACACCTAATAATGACGGAAGTATAATTCGATTAGCGATTCCTGCTTTAACAGAAGAACGCCGCAAAGAACTTGTAAAAGTAGTTAAAAAAGATTCAGAAGGCGCCAAGGTTGCAATTCGCAATATTCGAAGAGATACAAATGATGATCTGAAAAAGCTTGAAAAAAATGGTGATATTTCAGAGGATGATCTTCGAGGGTATTCTGAAGATGTACAAAAGCTTACAGATGAGCATATAATCAAAATTGATCAAATTACAAAAACAAAAGAACAAGAAATATTAGAAGTGTAAAATTTCCTAAACTCTCTTATAGAGAGTTTTTTCTTTTTATTAAGAAAAAAGATTGATACAAAGTATTAACAATCTCTACACAAAATGACATATATTATCTATAATAGAAGTCGCACCTTTTCAATTCTTATATTAAAGAAATTCCTTGTTTTTTTTGCTATTATAGTAGTAGCGGATTTTACATATGAAAATGGAAAGCATTCCAAGTGGAGGTCCAATGATGATTAATAAATTGAAGTTTTGGAAAACTTCCAAGGAAAATAGTGCATTAGAAGATCGAATCAATGCATTAAAGGAGTTCCCATTACCAAAACATATTGCGATAATTATGGATGGAAATGGGAGATGGGCAAAAAAGCGGGCACTTCCACGTATAGCAGGTCATCATGAAGGGATGAAAAGGGTTAGGAGAATAACCCGTCTTGCATCGAAGCTAGGGATTGAAGTTTTGACTCTTTATGCATTTTCCACAGAAAATTGGAAACGTCCAAAAACTGAAGTGGAATATTTAATGAAGCTTCCCGGTGAATTCTTGGGAACATTCTTACCTGAGTTAAAAGCCGAAAATGTTCGTGTTAATATGATGGGATATAAGGATAAACTTCCAGAACACACAATAAGCGCCGTTGGAAAGGCGATATCAGAAACCCAACATAATAATGGATTACTCCTTAATTTTGCTCTTAATTATGGAAGCAGGGATGAAATCGTAAGGGCGGTAAAGAATATTGTACAAGATGTGCAATGTGGAAAATTAAACGAGAAAGAAATCACTGAAGCAAATTTTTCTGATTATTTAATGACACATCATCTTCGGGATCCGGATTTATTGATTCGTACAAGTGGCGAAATTCGATTAAGTAACTTTATGCTTTGGCAATTAGCCTATACTGAATTTTTCTTCTCTGATGTATTATGGCCAGATTTTAGTGAAGAAAACTTAGTGGAAGCAATAGAAGTATACCAACAACGATCAAGAAGATATGGTGGTTTAAAAGAAAAGGGCGGGGAAGAATGAAACAACGAATTATAACAGCAGTAATAGCTGCCGCAATATTTATACCAATTGTATTATATGGACGATTACCGTTTACTATTTTAGTTTATTTAATGGCTTTTATTGCCTTAGGTGAAGCATTAAGGATGAGTAAATTAAAGGTAATGTCATTTCCTGGAATTATTTCATTTGTTATGTTAGGGATTTTTTTGATTCCTCATCAATATATTGAAGTAGTAGAGAAATTTGGATTATCGAAAATGGATTATCTCTATATAGGTTTACTTATCCTCTTATGCTATACCGTTGCTTCTAAGAATCGCTATTCTATTCTAGATGCAGCTGTTATGTTACTTTCTATATTTTATGTCGGTTTCGGATTTTATAACTTTATTTACATAAGAGATAATGGCCTTACATTTATTTTATATTCCTTATTTATTATTTGGGCTACAGATTCTGGAGCGTATTTTATTGGACGGGCACTTGGAAAAAGAAAACTATGGCCAGAAATAAGTCCTAATAAAACAGTAGAAGGATTTTTTGGAGGAATATTTTGCGCACTAATAGTTGCGATTCTTTTCTCGTTATTTTCCAACATACCAACTTCTATGCTAAAATTAATTATTATTACGGTCATATTATCCGTGTTTGGTCAAATGGGCGATTTAGTTGAATCTGCCTTAAAGCGCCATTATAATGTGAAAGACTCAGGGAGAATACTACCTGGTCATGGTGGTATTTTAGATAGATTTGATAGTTTATTATTTGTATGGCCTTTAATTAGTTATTTGCTATTGCCATCATAAAATATCACTTTAGATTTTAAGCGAGTCATGAACCTGAGATTTTTGGGAGTTGAAAAGTATTGAAAAATATAAGTTTGTTAGGGGCAACAGGATCAATAGGGACACAAACACTAGATGTAATAAGGAAACATCCAGAAAAATTTCGGTTAGTTGCCTTGTCTGTTGGGAAAAATATTGATCTAGCTAGAAAAATTATTCATGAATTTAAACCCGAATTAGTATCCGTCCAGTCTAAAACAGATTTTGATAAATTGAGAGTGGAATTGGGCTCTAATATCCAGCTTTCTTATGGAGAAGATGGACTGGTGGAAGTAGCGGTTTATGAAAAAACCGACATATTGGTGAGTGCTGTATTAGGAAGTGTTGGACTTTTCCCGACCTTACAAGCTATCAAAGCAAAAAAAACGATAGCAATTGCAAACAAAGAAACACTCGTAACTGCGGGACACTTAGTAATGAATGAAGCAAATCACAATCAAGTCTCGCTCCTTCCAGTCGATAGTGAGCATTCAGCTATCTTCCAATGCTTACAGGGAGAACAAGATAAAGATATTGAAAGATTAATTATAACAGCATCTGGAGGCAGTTTCCGTGATAAAAAAAGAGAAGAATTAGTTGCGGTTACTGTTAAAGATGCCCTTAGCCATCCAAATTGGTCAATGGGGGCAAAGATCACTGTCGATTCTGCTACAATGATGAATAAAGGCTTAGAGGTAATTGAAGCACATTGGCTCTTTAATCTTCCATTTGAAAAAATAGATGTGCTCTTACATCGAGAAAGCATTATCCATTCCATGGTAGAATTTCAAGATGGAAGTGTGAAAGCGCAATTAGGAACACCAGATATGCGAGTTCCGATCCAATATTCATTAAGTTATCCGGAGCGTATGCCTTTACCGTCCTCAGAAAGATTAGATTTAACTCAAATTGGTAAGCTTCATTTTGAAAAAATGGATTTAGAACGGTTCTATGCATTAAAGCTTGCCTATGAGGCTGGTAAAGTAGGCGGGACAATGCCTACGGTACTAAATGCAGCAAATGAAATTGCAGTAGGAGCTTTCTTGAATGAACAAATTTCCTTTTTACAAATTGATGAACTTGTAGAAAAGGCCCTTGAAAGGCATAATGTGATAAAGTATCCTGATTTAGATACGATTAGAACCATTGATATGGAAACAAGAGAATATATAAACTCACTCATAAAATAAAGGTGGTTTTTCATTTGACAACATTAATAGCCTTTATCATCATATTTGGTGCATTAGTATTTTTTCATGAAGCGGGACATTTTTTCTTTGCTAAGCGTGCTGGGATACTATGTCGAGAGTTTGCTATCGGGTTTGGTCCTAAATTGATCTCCTTCAAAAAAAATGAAACACTTTACACGATTCGTCTCCTACCTATTGGTGGTTATGTCCGCATGGCAGGAGAAGACCAAGAAATGCAGGAGTTAAAACCCGGACAACGTGTAGGTTTAATACTAAATAAGGATGATAAAGTAGAGAAAGTTGTTATAAATGGTAAAGAAAAATATTCAAATATTCGTTTCATTGAGGTAGATTCTGCAGATTTGGAGCATAAGCTTTATATTAAGGGCTATGAGGAAGGGGAAGATGAGAATTTAAAAACATTTTCCGTTTCGAACGAAGCTGTGCTAGTTGAAAATCAGACTGAGACGCAAATAGCTCCATGGAATCGTCAATTTGCATCAAAGTCATTAGGACATCGTGCAATAACAATTTTTGCAGGACCGATGATGAACTTTGTCCTAGCAATTGTTATTTTTACAGTGTTAGCTGCATTTCAAGGTATTCCAATCACAGAACCAGTTTTGGGGGATTTAACCCAAGATGGTGCCGCAAAAGCAGCTGGTCTCCATAAAGGAGATAAGGTAATTAGTATTGATGGGTCCGAAATTTCGAATTGGAATGATATTGTAGAAATTATTCAAAAGCATCCGGGTGAAGAGTTGATCTTTACTGTTGAAAGAAATCATCAAACGAAGGACATTTCTGTAACACCAAAAATTGAAAAAAATGAAAAAAATCAGGAGTACGGAATGATTGGGGTGCACAGTCCTGTTGAAAAATCCCCATTAAAAATTGCCACATATGGATTTAAACAAACATATGAATGGACTATTAGAATATTCCAGATGCTAGGGAAATTAGTTACTGGTCATTTTTCCATTAATATGTTATCAGGACCTGTCGGCATATATAAATCAACCGAGGTTGTTGCTCAATCAGGTATTCCATACTTAGCGCAATGGGCTGCACTATTAAGTATTAATTTAGGAATAATGAACTTATTACCGATTCCCGCTTTAGATGGTGGAAGATTATTATTCTTCGCTGTTGAAGCATTACGAGGGAAACCAATTGACCGTCAAAAGGAAGGAATGGTTCATTTTATCGGGTTTGCATTATTGATGCTTTTAATGATTATCGTAACATGGAATGATATCCAAAGATTTTTTCTATAGATGAAGGAGCAATCGGTTTTCGCCGATTGCTTTTCTCTTTATGTTATAATGGTTTAGTTCTAGCGCCTATCGGCTAGCGAATCTCACTCATTCGTACGTCGGTGAGCAAGGCGCTTTCGCTTTTCATATTTGTTAATGTTTTTACATTGAAATTGTGACTAAATTTTTCTATTATGGAAAGGGTAAATATGAAATATTAAAGGATGGGAGAGGGGAAAATGTCAAGCAATCCCGCCGAAAAAAAAGAACGATTTCGTCTATTATTACAACAACTTGACTTAACGGAAGATACATTTTTTGAACATTTTACAAATGCGGAAATTGAAAAATTAGTAGTGGAGCGTGCATCCAAACGCTGGCATTTTTATTTTGGATTGGAAAGAATCCTACCATTTCCAATTTTTAACCGATTTGTTCTTCAATTACAAAAAACATTCCAGCATATAGCTAATATCCATTTCTCTATCTATGTAAAAGATCAATCCTATGAAGAACAAATGATTGCTGATTACTGGAAGTACTGTTTAAAGGATATTGAAGGTATTTCGCCGATGCTCCTTTCTTTACTTCATGAACAATACCCGCAAGTTAAAGGAAATAAGCTTACGATTGAGACACGGAATGATACAGAAGCACGAACATTAAAGCTAAAATATGGAGAAATAATTGCAGGTTCATACCAATCATTAGGATTTCCAACATTTGTTTTAGACAGTGTCATATCTCAAAATCAATCAAATGAGGAATATCAAAAATTTGTAGAGGAAAAGAAAAAAGAAGACGAGGAACGCGCAAAACAAGCAGTAATGGAAATACAAAAGAAAGCTTCTGATAAATCCGATAGTGATGTGGATAGTGGTCCACTATTTATCGGAATGAACATTAAGGACGACGACTCTTATAGAAAAATAGAAGAAATCGTGGATGAAGAAAGACGAGTATTTGTAGAAGGTTTTGTATTCTTTGCAGAAACAAAGGAGCTTCGCAGTGGTAGAACACTATTAACCTTTAAAATTACCGATTACACAAGCTCTATTCTAGTAAAAATGTTTTCACGTGATAAAGAGGATGCAGAGATTCTTGGCAAGGTAAGAAAAGGGATGTGGCTTCGTGCCAGAGGAAGTATCCAAAATGATACATTTGTAAGAGATTTAGTAATGATTGCAAATGATTTAAATGAAATTAGGCCGGTTGAACGAAAAGATAAAGCACCGGAAAATGAAAAACGGGTTGAGCTTCATTTGCACACACCAATGAGTCAGATGGATGCTGTTTCTTCTATGAGCGATTTAGTAGCCCAAGCAAAAAAATGGGGTCATAAAGCAATCGCATTAACCGATCATGCAGTCGCACAATCTTTCCCTGAGGCGTATAGTGCTGGGAAGAAACATGATATAAAAATATTATTTGGTATCGAAGTGAATTTAGTAGATGATGGAGTTCCTATTGCATATAATGACGCTCATCGTTTATTGTCTGAAGATACCTTTGTCGTATTTGATGTGGAAACAACCGGGCTTTCAGCTGTTTATGATACTATCATCGAACTTGCGGCTGTAAAAATAAAAAATGGTGAGATTATAGATCGCTTTGAATCTTTTGCGAAAGCACATCGATCTTTATCGACAACCATTATTGACCTTACTGGTATTACGGATGATATGATCAAGGATGCACCAGAAGTGGACGAGGTCTTGAAAAAGTTTCATGATTGGACAGAAGATGCTATACTTGTAGCCCATAATGCATCGTTTGATATGGGATTTTTAAATGTTGGCTTCACCAAAATGGGTTATCCAAAAGCAAAAAATCCTGTAATTGATACATTAGAACTAGCAAGATGGCTTCATCCAGATTTTAAAAATCACCGATTAAACACATTAGCGAAAAAATTTGATGTAGAGTTAACTCAGCACCATAGAGCAATATATGATACAGAGGCAACCGGGTATATATTAATTAAATTGCTAAAGGAAGCTGCTGAAAGAGAAATTGAGTATCATGATCAGTTTAATCATTTTATGGGAGAAGGCGGAGCGTTCAAACGTGCAAGACCATTCCATTGCACTTTATTAGCCCAAACGGAAGCGGGATTAAAGAACTTATTTAAACTAGTGTCCCTTTCCAATATTGATTATTACTATCGTGTACCCCGGATACCACGTTCCAAACTTCAAATGTTCCGAGATGGGATATTAGTAGGTTCTGGTTGTGATAAGGGTGAGGTTTTTGAAGGAATGATGCAAAAAGGCCCTGAAGAGGTAGCGGAAATTGCTAAATTTTATGATTATCTTGAAGTTCATCCAAAGGACGTTTATGCCCATTTATTAGAGTTGGAGTTTATTCGTGATGAAAAAGCTTTAGAAGAAATTATTACGAATATAGTCAATTTAGGAGACAAATTAAATTTACCTGTTGTCGCAACAGGAAATGTTCACTACTTACATCCTAATGATAAAATATATCGTAAAATATTAGTCAACTCGCAAGCTGGTGCAAATCCATTAAATCGCCATAAGCTTCCTGATGTACATTTTCGAACTACGGATGAGATGCTAAATAATTTTTCATTTTTAGGTACGGAAAAAGCGAAGGAAATTGTCATTACAAACACGAATAAAATTGCCGATTTGATTGATTCCATTAAACCGATTAAAGATGACTTATACACACCAAAAATCGAAGGTGCGGAAGATGAAATTAAAAACATGAGCTATTCACGCGCAAGGTCCATTTATGGTGAAGAATTACCTGAAATCGTTGA
The DNA here is from genome assembly GCF_058781025.1 of Heyndrickxia sp. FW510-T9. NCBI lineage: Bacteria > Bacillati > Bacillota > Bacilli > Caryophanales > Bacillaceae > Heyndrickxia > Heyndrickxia sp. FW510-T9. The sequence goes on from NZ_JBYSWK010000001.1 coordinate 207,569, forward strand.
GGCAAGGCTAGAAAAAGAATTAAAAAGCATAATTGGCCACGGATTTGCTGTTATTTACTTGATTTCACATAAATTAGTTAAGAAATCGTTGGATGATGGTTATCTCGTTGGGTCTCGTGGTTCAGTAGGTTCATCGTTTGTTGCAACGATGACCGAAATTACAGAAGTGAATCCATTGCCGCCACATTATATTTGTACGGAATGTAAGCACTCCGAATTCTTTAATGATGGTTCTGTTGGTTCTGGTTTTGACTTACCAGACAAAAATTGTTCCAATTGCGGTGCTAGTTATAAAAAAGATGGACATGATATTCCGTTTGAAACATTCCTTGGCTTTAAGGGGGATAAAGTTCCAGATATTGACCTTAACTTTTCAGGTGAATATCAACCGAGAGCACATGCCTACACTAAGGTATTATTCGGAGAGGACTTTGTTTATCGTGCAGGAACGATTGGAACGGTAGCAGAAAAAACCGCCTATGGCTATGTTAAGGGATATGCTCAGGATAATAATCTTCATTTGCGCGGTGCTGAAGTTGATCGTTTAGTGCAAGGCTGTACTGGTGTTAAGAGAACAACTGGTCAGCATCCTGGAGGAATTATCATCATCCCAGACTATATGGACGTGTATGATTTTACGCCAATCCAATATCCTGCAGATGATAATAGTTCTGAGTGGAAGACGACCCATTTTGATTTCCATTCGATTCATGATAATGTCTTGAAAATGGATATACTCGGGCACGACGATCCGACTGTTATTAGAATGCTTCAGGATTTAAGTGGTATGGACCCGAAAACAATTCCAACAGATGATCCAGAAGTGATGAAAATCTTTAGCAGTACGGAATCATTAGGTGTTACATCGGAGCAAATTATGTGTAATACAGGGACACTTGGGATACCTGAATTTGGTACACGATTTGTTAGGCAGATGCTAGAGGATACAAAACCTAAGACCTTTTCAGAACTTGTTCAAATCTCAGGTTTGTCTCATGGAACAGATGTATGGCTCGGGAATGCACAAGAGCTTATTCATAACGGTACATGTACACTTCCAGAAGTTATTGGCTGTCGTGATGACATCATGGTTTATTTAATATATCAAGGAATAGAACCATCTTTAGCATTCAAAATCATGGAGTCGGTGCGTAAAGGAAAAGGACTTCAACCTGAAATGGAAGAGGAAATGAGAAAGCAGAATGTTCCCGAGTGGTATATTGATTCTTGTAAAAAAATTAAATATATGTTCCCAAAAGCTCATGCGGCAGCATATGTACTAATGGCTGTTAGAATTGCTTATTTTAAAGTCCATCATCCACTCTTTTATTATGCAGCATATTTCACGGTAAGAGCTGAGGACTTTGATTTAGAGTCCATGGTAAGAGGCAGCAACGCTATACGATCCAAAATTGAGGAAATTAATGAAAAGGGCTTGGATGCGGCACCGAAGGAAAAAAGTTTACTTACTGTGCTCGAGATTGCGTTGGAAATGGTGGAACGTGGTTTTCATTTTCAAAAAGTAGATTTATATCGTTCTAGTGCAAAAGATTTTATTATAGATGGGGAATCACTAATTCCACCTTTTAACTCTATTCCGGGTCTAGGCACGAATGCTGCTTTAAATATTGTAAAAGCACGTGAAGCAGGAGAATTCTTGTCTAAAGAGGACTTGCAGCAAAGAGGTAAGGTTTCAAAAACAATTATTGAATATCTAGATAAGCATGGTTGCTTAGTAGATTTACCAGAGCAAAATCAGCTTTCGTTGTTTTAGTAATTGATTGTAGTTGTCTTATTTGTCCAGTTACAGCGCCTATCGGCTAGTGAATTTCTATTTGTCCAGCTCCAGCGCCTATCGGCTAACAAACTTCCGGTCTCCTCCCTGAGATAAGTCAACATCGGCTCCTGAAGAACCTCGCCGTGTTTCCTTTATCTCAGTCGAAGCCCTACAGTTTGTACGCCGATGAACAGGCGCTTCCGCTTTTCTATTTGTCCAGTTACAGCGCCTATCGGCTAGTGAATTTCTACGTCTTCTCCCTACGATAAGTCAACATCGGCTCGTGAACTACCTCGCCGTGGTTCCTATATCTCAGTCGAAGACTACGAAATTCATACGCCGATGAGCAAGGCGCTTCCACATTTCTAATTTGCATTAATTTGTAGGTTATGGTATATTTTTATTGGAAATACTACTGATAACTCTCGTATTTAAGAGTGGGGCTTACCCGCTCTTTCTTGTTTTTCACATTTATAGTTAAACATAAACAAAATTGCTTCGTGAGTTCATCATTTTATAATTTGTGGATTAGTCTTCGGTTATCAACAATGTAGGTGGACATTTGTAGGAGGTATTTATGAGTAAAGTAACGGACATTATTGAGGGACTCGTTACACCAATCGTAGAGGAAATGCAGCTTCAACTCGTTGACATTGAATATGTAAAAGAAGGGAAAAATTGGTTTCTTCGTGTTTATATTGACAATGAAGATGGTATAGATATTGAAGAATGCGGTATAGTCAGTGAACGTCTAAGTGAAAAGCTTGATGAAATTGATCCAATTCCTCAAAATTATTTCCTTGAAGTTTCATCTCCGGGTGCAGAACGGCCGTTAAAGAAAGAGAAAGATATTGTTAATGCCGTAGGGAAAAATGTAAATATTAAAACCTATGAAGCCATTAATGGTGAGAAAACTTTTGAAGGCAAACTTTTAGCTTTTGACGGCGTAACATTAACCGTTGAGGTGAAAATCAAAACGAGAACAAAGGAAATCAGCATTCCATACGAAAAAGTGGCTAATGCCCGTCTAGCGATTATTTTTTAGATTTTTGACAATAAAGAATGGAAAATAACTGCACAGCGATTATTGTTGTGACAAGTTTTACTTTTTATTAAGGGGGATGACGTTTCCATGAGCACAGAGTTATTAGATGCTCTACTAATATTGGAAAAAGAGAAAGGAATTTCTCGTGACGTTATTATTGAAGCAATTGAAGCAGCATTAATCTCTGCCTATAAGAGAAATTTTAATCAAGCACAAAATGTCCGAATTGATCTGAATTTAGGAAATGGCACAATGAAAGTTTTTGCTCGTAAAGACGTTGTAGAAGAAGTGTTCGATTCACGACTGGAAATTTCAATCGAAGATGCCCGAAATGTTAATCCTTCCTATGAGATTGGCGATGTTGTTGAGTTGGAAGTTACTCCAAAGGATTTTGGACGAATTGCTGCTCAGACTGCGAAACAAGTTGTTACACAACGAGTTCGTGAGGCGGAAAGAGGAATTATTTATTCTGAATTTATTGATCGTGAAGACGACATTATGACTGGTATTGTCCAGCGTCAAGACCCAAGATTTATTTATGTGAATTTAGGGAAAATTGAAGCGCTATTACCACAAAGCGAGCAAATGCCAAATGAGTCTTATAAGCCACATGATCGTATCAAGGTTTATATTACGAAAGTGGAGAAAACGACAAAAGGACCACAAATCTTTGTTTCACGTACACACCCAGGTCTATTAAAACGTTTGTTTGAAATAGAAGTTCCTGAAATTTACGATGGAACCGTAGAGATAAAATCGGTAGCGCGTGAGGCTGGAGACAGATCGAAAATATCTGTACATACCGATCAATCTGAAGTGGATCCGGTTGGTGCTTGTGTCGGACCAAAAGGTACAAGAGTTCAAGCGATAGTAAATGAGTTAAAAGGTGAAAAAATTGACATCGTAGAGTGGTCTGAAGATCCAGTCACTTTTGTTGCCAATGCTCTAAGCCCATCAAAAGTATTAGTTGTAATCGTTGACGAAAATGAAAAAGCGACGACGGTTGTTGTACCAGATTATCAACTATCTTTAGCTATTGGTAAAAGAGGTCAAAATGCTCGTTTAGCAGCTAAGTTAACCGGATGGAAAATTGATATTAAAAGTGAAACGGATGCTAGAGAATTAGGTATTTATCCTCGAACGAATACAATATTATTTGATGATGATGATGACACCTACGATACATTCGATGTAACCGAAGATGATTTCGAATAAGAGGTGATCAAAAATGGCTACTCGAAGAAAAATTCCATTGAGAAAATGTGTTGCAACAGGTGAAATGAAGCCAAAGAAAGAAATGGTACGAATCGTACGTTCCAAAGAAGGCGAAGTATCGATTGATCTAACAGGCAAAAAATCTGGTAGAGGTGCATACCTTTCAAAGGATAAAGAGGCAATAATACTTGCGAAGAAAAAAAATATATTAGCTACTCATCTTGAAGCAAGTGTTAATGAAGAAATATATGATGAGCTAATGAAGCTTGTGGAGAGAGAGAGCATAAAGTAAATGAGTCACTCAAAAGCCATGTCTCTGCTCGGTTTAGCAAATCGAGCTCGTAAAGTAATATCAGGGGAAGAACTTGTACTAAAAGATATTAAATCTGGTCGTGCAAAACTTGTATTACTTTCAAAGGATGCCTCACAGAATACCTCAAAGCGAATACAAGACAAGTGTCTATACTATAATGTTCCCGTTGTAATGGTTGACAATAGGGAGGAGCTTGGTTCCGCAATTGGTAAGGAAGCTAGAGTAGTTGTAGCAATAAGCGATGCTGGCTTTGCGAAGAAACTTACAACACTGCTCGCAAGAATTTGATGGGGGTGAACATATGAGTAAAACAAGAGTTTATGAATATGCAAAAAGCCATAATATTTCAAGCAAAGATGTTATTACAAAGCTAAAAGAGATGAATATTGAAGTTACCAATCATATGTCAACTATAGATGGGAATGCTATTGAGAAATTGGACTCGATCTACAATAAGAAAGAATCCAATAGCAAAAATAGTAACAATCAGCCAAATAGTGACAAACAACAAAAGAGTAACCAACAACAAAAGAGTGATAAGCAACAAAATATTAATAACACTAGTATTAAACCGGCTACTAGAATAAACAATACGGAAGATGAAGAGGATATCGTGACAGAAAAAGTACAAACAAAACCACATACAAAACAAAAAACACAGAATTTAGACGGTAAAAAAACAAATAAAGAAAATTCTTTAAAAGAAAATAAAGTTTTTACAAATAGTAAGAAAACTAACAATAAAAATAAACAAAAGCATAAACAACACACACCACCACCACAACAAGTTCAAAAGAAAAAAGAGTTGCCAAAGAAAATTGTTTTTAGTGAATCATTAACAGTTGCAGAACTTGCTAAAAAGTTACATCGAGAACCATCTGAAATTATTAAAAAGCTATTTATGCTTGGAGTAGTTGCTACCATTAATAAAGAGCTTGATAAAGATGCAATCGAACTAATTGCTACTGAATATGGTGTTGAAGTAGAAGAAGAAATCAAAGTTGATGTAACCGACCTTGAGGTTTATTTTACAGAAGATCCAGCTGAGGAACTAGTGGAACGTCCTTCTGTTGTAACGATTATGGGACATGTTGACCATGGGAAAACAACTACCCTAGACTCTATTCGTAATACAAAAGTAACTGCAGGTGAAGCAGGTGGTATTACACAACATATTGGAGCATATCAAGTAGAAGTAAACGGGAAAAAGATTTCATTCTTGGATACTCCTGGGCATGCTGCATTTACAACAATGCGTGCACGTGGAGCTCAAATCACAGACATTACTATCTTAGTTGTTGCTGCTGATGATGGTGTAATGCCGCAAACAATTGAAGCTATAAACCATGCTAAAGCAGCAAAAGTACCAATTATTGTTGCTGTTAATAAAATGGATAAACCGGGTGCAAATCCGGATCGTGTAATGCAGGAATTAACAGAATATGGCCTTATCCCTGAAGATTGGGGCGGAGATACTATTTTTGTGCCGATTTCTGCACTAAATGGTGAAGGTATTGATAACCTCCTTGAAATGATTTTACTTGTGTCCGAGGTTGAGGAATACAAAGCAAACCCTAATAGAAATGCACTCGGTACCGTTATCGAAGCTCAATTGGATAAAGGACGCGGATCTGTAGCTACACTGCTTGTTCAAAATGGTACCCTTAAAGTAGGAGACCCAATAGTAGTCGGACACACTTTCGGTCGTGTGCGTGCAATGGTGAATGATTTAGGGCGACGTGTTAAAGAAGCAAAACCTTCTACACCAGTTGAAGTTACAGGCTTAAATGAAGTGCCCCAAGCGGGTGATCGTTTCGTTGTATTTGCTGATGAAAAAACAGCTCGTCAAGTAGGTGAAGCTCGTTCCCAACAAGCCGTTTTAGCGCAAAGAAATGATACGGCTCGTATTAGCTTAGATACATTATTTGAGCAAATGAAGCAAGGGGAAATGAAGGATATCAACATTATCGTTAAAGCTGATGTACAAGGTTCAGTAGAAGCACTTGCTGCAGCATTACAAAAAATAGATGTTGAAGGTGTCAACGTAAAAATTATTCATACTGCAGTAGGTGCGATAAATGAATCTGACATTACTTTGGCAGCTGCATCTAATGCAATTGTTATTGGCTTTAACGTCAGACCTGATGTAAATGCAAAACGTGCTGCAGATGCTGAGAAGGTTGATGTTCGATTACATCGAATTATTTACAAAGTAATTGAAGAAATCGAATCCGCTATGAAAGGGATGCTTGATCCAGAGTTTGAAGAAAAAGTTATTGGGCAAGCAGAAGTTCGTACTACCTTTAAAGTGTCTAAAATCGGTACCATTGCAGGATCTTATGTCACTGACGGGAAAATTACTCGTGACAGCGGTGTTAGGGTAATTCGAGATGGTGTTGTTATTTTCGAAGGAGATATTGACACATTAAAACGATTTAAAGACGATGCGAAAGAGGTTAGTCAAGGTTACGAATGTGGTATTACCGTTAAAAACTTTAATGATGTGAAAGATGGAGATATCATTGAAGCTTATATCATGCAAGAAGTGGAAAGAAAATGATAGGCAGTCTTGAATGCGAATTTCGCATTTATGATTGTACGTCATTAAAAGATAAGAGAGCAGTTCTTCAGCGGGTCTTAACTCGTTTAAAGCAAAAATATAATGTTTCCGCTGCTGAGATTGATCATCAGGATGTTTGGCAACGGACAAGAATTGCAGTTGTAACAGTTGCCTCTTCGCAAAAGGCAGCAGAAAGAGAATTGGATAATACACTAAGGTTTCTAGATTCTTTTCCAGAATGGGAAAGGCTAGAAACGAATTATGAGTGGTTGTAAACTGTGAGGTGTTTAGGATGAGCCTACGTGCTAACCGTGTCGGTGAACAAATGAAAAAAGAGCTAAGTGACATTATCGGTCGAAAATTAAAAGACCCACGTATTGGCTTTGTTACTGTAACTGGTGTTGAAGTTACAGGTGATCTTCAACAAGCGAAAGTTTATATTACGGTCCTTGGAGACCAAAAGCAAAGGGAAATTACATTAAACGGATTAGAAAAAGCAAAAGGATTTATCCGATCCGAAGTTGGCCATCGAATCCGCTTAAGAATAACTCCCGAGTTATTTTTTGAAATCGATGAATCCATTGATTATGGTAATAAGATCGAAACATTATTAAAAGAAATTCATCGAGAAGACTAGTAAAAAAAGATAGACATCTTAATGTCTATCTTTTTTGATATGATAATACAAGAAAACAAACATAATAAAAGGAGTAAGATTATGGACGGTATTCTTCCTTTATGGAAGCCTCAAGGTATGACTTCACATGACTGTGTTTTTAAAGTTCGGAAAATGCTAAGGATGAAGAAAGTTGGTCATACAGGGACATTAGATCCGGATGTTACAGGGGTATTGCCCATTTGTTTAGGACGTGCAACCAAAGTCGCTGAATATATTACAAATGCTGGAAAAGAATATGAAGGTGAGGTTACGATCGGTTTTTCCACAACAACTGAGGATTCCTCAGGAGAAAAAGTGGCTGAAAAACCAATCGAAAAGCCTTTTTCAAAAACAAAGATTATTGAGGTGTTAAATTCTTTAACAGGAGAAATTACACAAACCCCTCCGATGTATTCAGCAGTTAAAGTAAACGGAAAAAGACTTTATGAATATGCAAGACAAGGGATAGAAGTGGAAAGACCAACTCGAACTGTTAATATTTATCATATAGATTTATTAGATGATAGAGAATTATTTGAAGGAGAACGGGTTTCTTTCCGTTTTCGTGTTCGATGCAGTAAAGGTACTTATATAAGGACTTTGGCTGTCATGATTGGGGAAATGCTTGGTTACCCAGCACATATGTCGTTTTTAACGAGATTATCATCAGGATCTTTTACGAAACAGGATTGTGTTACATTTGAAGAGCTAGAAGAAAAGATTCAGGAAAATACAATAGAAAATATTATTCTTCCTTTAGAAAGAGGACTTTTTGGTTTGCCGAAAATAGAAATTAATGATACATTAGCAGAGAAAGTGAAAAATGGTGCGGTTTTATCCAAAGAAACATTAGATTGGACTAACATGACTGAAGCCGCAATATTGCATCATAATCAAGCAATAGCTATTTACGCAGAACATAAAGAAAAAGCTGGTCTAGTGAAACCAGTTAAAGTATTTTAGTTAAGTTGTTTTCGGACGATTTGTTTAAAATCCAAATACCGATTTTAACCTGTTTAAAACTTGTTGCTTTTCGGCACTAGTTATAATCCCAATCTGATATGGTTTTTGGGCATCTTTTCTTATATAGTTTATTTATTTTTAACCAAGTAAACTTTTTTACGGAAAGTTTTCGTATACAAAAGCAACAACTGTTAAGAAAAGAGACTTTGTTATGATATATGTAATAGAAAATAGGTGAGAAATAAAATGAAAGTTTTAACATTACATCATCCACATTCTTATGCAAGAAACGATTTTCCTCCCTTAGTAATGGCACTTGGTTATTTTGACGGCATTCATCTTGGCCATCAAAAGGTAATTAAAACCGCAAAGAAAATTGCAAATGAGAATCAATGGAAAAGTGCTGTGATGACATTTGATCCACATCCGTCTGTTGTTTTAAGCTCACAACATAAACATGTAGAGCATCTAACACCACTCGAGGAAAAGATTCGGTTAGTTGAAGATCTTGGAATTGACTATTTAATCATTGTCCGTTTTACTTCGAGTTTTGCTAGTTTAGACCCGCAAGAATTTGTCAATCAATACATAGTAGGTTTACATGTACGTCATGTTGTCGCAGGCTTTGATTTTACATATGGGAAATTTGGAAAAGGAAATATGGAAACAATGAAGGTTCATTCAAATAACCAATTTAACTGCACTATAATTGAAAAGTTACTTTCTCAAGAAGATGATGAAAAAGTAAGTTCTACCTTAACTCGCAAAAGGATAAATGAAGGAGATGTAAAAGGCGCTTATCTTTTATTGGGACGTTATTACAGAACAACTGGAATTGTCGTTCATGGAGAAAAAAGAGGTAGACAAATTGGCTTTCCAACTGCCAATATTAACGTAAATGGGGATTATATCATTCCAAAAAATGGAGTGTATGCTGTAAGAATTTATGTTAATAATCAATGGTTTTCAGGTGTTTGTAATATTGGTGTCAAGCCAACCTTCAAAAATCCTAATGAATTTATGAGATCTATTGAGGTACATATTATCAATTTTGACCATTCTATATATGGTGAAGAAGTGATTATCGAATGGCATATAAGAATCCGTGATGAACAGAAATTTGCTGGTATTGAAGCCTTGAAAACACAAATTGCAAAAGATAAACAAACTACGATTAATTACTTTGCACAAGCCGAATAAATATGATAGAGATGTAAGCTTCTTGTAATATTTAACTTGTTTTTTTATAGGAAAAGTAGTATCCTTAAATAGTATTGAACCATTGCTTGGCATGTCGAGTCACCGACGCATGCGAGGGAATTGGCGATTTATTAATTTTTTTAGGAGGTGAAAAGGATGGCGATTTCACAAGAGCGTAAAAACGAAATCATCAACCAATTTAAAGTTCATGAGAACGATACTGGTTCTGCTGAGGTTCAAATTGCAATCCTTACAGAGGATATTAATAATTTGAATGAACATTTACGTACACATAAGAAAGATCACCACTCACGTCGTGGACTTATGAAAATGGTAGGTAAACGTCGTAATCTACTTACTTATCTACGTAATAAAGATGTTCAACGTTATCGTGAACTGATTAACAAACTTGGTTTACGTCGTTAATGAAGTAGAAACATGCGAAGCGGGATTTATCCCGCTTTTTTGTTAGCAAAAAAAATTTCTATATTAGAACTCCCAAACTTGACCAGACAATATTTTTTAAGTTTGGTGAACAATACATATATACTAGTACTTCAAGGAAATAATTCTAATTAATTTTTAAATATGCGATAATAATGAAAGGAGTTTATACATGGCACAAGAAAAACAAATTTTCACCATGGATTGGGCAGGACGGAAGCTTTCCGTTGAAATTGGCCAATTAGCCAAACAAGCAAATGGAGCCGTACTTGTCCGTTATGGAGATACAGGTGTATTAAGCACAGCAACTGCTTCCAAAGAACCAAAAACAGTTGACTTTTTTCCGTTAACTGTAAACTATGAAGAAAGATTATATGCTGTAGGTAAGATTCCTGGAGGTTTTATTAAAAGGGAAGGTAGACCTAGTGAAAAAGCAATATTAGCAAGTAGACTAATCGACCGACCGATACGACCTTTATTTGCTGATGGTTTTCGTAATGAGGTTCAAGTAGTTAGTGTCGTAATGAGTGTTGACCAAGACTGTCCGACAGAAATGGCAGCGATGTTCGGGTCTTCTCTTGCATTATCAGTGTCAGATATTCCATTTGAGGGACCGATTGCAGGTGTTGTTGTTGGCCGTGTTGGTGGGGAATTTATTATCAATCCAACAGTCGAACAAATGGAAAAAAGCGATATGCATTTAACCGTTGCTGGTACAATTGATGCTATCAATATGGTGGAAGCGGGAGCAAATGAAGTTCCTGAGGAAATTATGCTAGAAGCAATCATGTTCGGACACGAGGAAATAAAGAAACTTATCACTTTCCAAGAAGAGATTGTAGCGAAAATTGGAAAAGAAAAAATGGAAATTACCCTTTATGAAATCGATCCGCAAATTGAATCCGAAGTTCGCGAGATGTGTGAAGAATCAATGATCTCTGCAATTCAAGTTCAAGAAAAGCACGCACGCGAAGATGCGATATCGGATGTTAAAAATAAAGTGATTTCCACTTTTGAGGAAAGAGAAAATATTGATGAAGCAACTTTGAAACAAGTGAAGAAAACGTTAGACAAATTAGTAAAAGGTGAAGTGCGTAGACTAATTACTGAAGATAAAGTGCGCCCTGATGGACGAAACATCGATGAAATACGACCATTATCGTCAGAAGTTGGCATTTTGCCTCGTACTCATGGTTCGGGTCTCTTTACTCGCGGGCAAACACAAGCCCTAAGTGTGTGTACATTAGGTGCTTTAGGTGATGTGCAAATTCTTGATGGATTAGGTATTGAAGAATCTAAGCGTTTTATGCATCATTATAATTTCCCACCATATAGCGTTGGTGAAACTGGGCCAATGCGTGGACCTGGCCGACGTGAAATTGGACATGGTGCACTAGGAGAACGTGCACTGGAACCTGTCATTCCTAATGAGCAAGAATTTCCATATACAATCCGTTTAGTTTCAGAAGTGTTAGAATCTAATGGATCCACGTCACAAGCCAGTATTTGTGGTAGTACCTTAGCAATGATGGATGCTGGTGTACCTATTAAATCTCCGGTTGCTGGAATTGCAATGGGTCTTGTTAAATCAGGTGAGCATTATTCTATTCTAACTGATATTCAAGGAATGGAAGATCATCTAGGTGATATGGATTTTAAAGTTGCTGGAACCGAAAATGGTGTAACTGCATTACAAATGGATATTAAAATTGAAGGACTCTCTAAGCAAATACTAGAAGAAGCATTACAACAAGCGAAGCGTGGAAGGATGCAAATTCTAAAATCTATGATGTCAACGATTTCGAAGCCTCGCACTGAGTTGTCCGTATATGCTCCAAAAATATTAACTATGTCGATAAATCCTGATAAGATTCGCGATGTTATCGGACCAAGTGGTAAACAAATAAATAAAATTATTGAAGAAACTGGCGTTAAAATTGATATTGAACAAGATGGTACAGTATTTATTTCATCCGCTAATGAAGAAATGAACAAAAAAGCGAAAAAAATCATTGAAGATATCGTTCGTGAAGTTGTAGTTGGCCAAGTTTACTTAGGAAAAGTAAAACGAATTGAAAAGTTTGGTGCATTTGTAGAAATTTTTAATGGTAAAGATGGTCTTGTTCACATTTCAGAACTAGCAGAAGAAAGAGTTAAAAAAGTGGAAGATGTTGTGAAAATCGGCGATGAAATCCTTGTAAAAGTAACGGAAGTTGACAATCAAGGAAGAGTTAACTTATCCCGAAAAGTTGTTTTAAAAGAACAAAAGGAAAAAGAACAACAAGCATAAATCTAAAAGTCAGGTTCTCCTGACTTTTTTCTTTCATATGATTCCAATAATGTTCTACCTTGTCCTTTCTTTTCATAAAGTATTGATGAAGGAGGTAGGTAGCAGTGAAAAATCTGAAAAGCTTGATTGGAATTATTTTGATTGCTATTCTAACTGTAGTACTAATTCAAAATCCATTATCCAACCAATATCTTACAAAATTAAAACAAGGTACATTATACATATATGCTGATCAAAATGATTTATACAATCAAATAGATTTAGCAGCTAAAGAGTATTCTAAAAAGCCTCAAGATGCGAAAATCGATAAAATTTGGAAGGCAATTCCGGGTTATAATGGTTTGAAGGTGGATACAAAAGCATCATATAAAAATATGAAAAAAGATCGTAAATTTGATAAAAATAAATTAATCTTTACACAAATTCCACCAAACGTACATTTACAAGATTTGCCTGCTAGTCCGATTTATAAGGGAAACCCCGAAAAACCCATGGTTAGCTTTTTAATTAATGTTGCGTGGGGAAATGAATATTTACCGAAAATGTTAGAAATATTAAAAAAATACAATATCCATGCCACCTTCTTTTTAGAAGGCAGATGGACACAGGAAAACCCAGAACTTGCTAAAATGATCGTTGAGGATGGTAATGAGGTGGGGAATCATTCCTTTACTCATCCAGATATGAAAATTCTCACATCAGACAGAATTCGTGAAGAGTTAATAAAAACGAATCAAGTCATTCAGGCAACTACGGGAAAACAAGTAAAATGGTTTGCCCCTCCAAGTGGGAGTTATCGTGATGAAGTAGTAGATATTGCTGATTCATTAGGGATGGGGACAATAATGTGGAGCGTCGATACAGTTGATTGGCAAAAACCATCACCAAGTACAATTGTTAATCGTGTTATGACGAAGGTGCATCCTGGCGCTCTTATACTCATGCATCCTACAGATTCAACTGCTAAAGCGTTAGAACAGCTCATTTTGGAAATAAAGAAAAAGCAATATCGAATTGGGTCAGTTACTAAGCTCTTGGATGAAGAAAGAGTCATAAAAAAATGATGATGGAAAAGAATAATATAAAAAGATAAAATAAAGTATTTGTCGAAATGTATGCTTTCCTAGTAAACGGTGTGGATTTCATCGATTAGGTATTGCAGCATGAATGAAGGAGGATTAATCGTGATCAGGAAATATACATGTCAAAATGGACTAAGAATCGTACTAGAAGAAATTCCAACCGTTCGTTCAGTAGCTATAGGAATATGGATTGGGACAGGGTCAAGAAATGAAACTTTGAAAAACAATGGGATTTCTCACTTTCTGGAGCATATGTTCTTTAAAGGAACAAAAACGAGAACAGCTCGGGAAATTGCTGAGGCATTCGACTCCATTGGTGGCCAAGTCAATGCATTTACATCAAAAGAATATACTTGCTATTATGCTAAGGTATTAGATAATCATACTCAATTTGCACTAGATACACTTGCAGATATGTTTTTTCATTCTACATTTGTGGAGGAAGAATTGGGGAAAGAAAAAAATGTTGTCTGTGAGGAAATTAAAATGTATGAAGATACACCAGATGACATCGTTCATGATCTTTTAAGCAAAGCAGTATATGGAAATCATCCGCTTGGATATCCGATTCTTGGAACTGAGGAAATTTTAGATACCTTTACTAGTCAGACATTACATGAATATATGCATGATATGTATACCCCTGATCGTGTAGTAATTTCAGTTGCTGGAAATGTCAATGAGAATTTTATTAAACAAATTGAAGCATTATTCGGAAATTACACAGGTGGAAATGATAACCGAAGTGAGATAGCTCCAGACTTTTATTCTAATCAAGTTGTCAAAAAGAAAGATACAGAACAAGCCCATTTATGTATCGGTTATGAAGGGCTGCCAATTGGTCATAAACAAATTTACGATTTAATTGTATTAAATAATATTTTAGGCGGTAGTATGTCATCACGACTTTTTCAAGAAGTTCGTGAACAACGTGGACTGGCATATTCCGTTTTCTCCTATCATTCTTCCTATAAAGATACGGGTATGGTAACAGTATATGCTGGAACAGGGGCAAACCAATTAGATCATTTATATGATACTATTCGTGAAACCTTGGATACCATCAAGACTGATGGAGTAACGGATAAGGAAGTAAGGAATTGCAAGGAACAACTAAAAGGAAGTTTAATGTTGGGCCTTGAAAGTACAAATAGCCGGATGAGTAGAAATGGGAAGAACGAGCTATTATTAGGTTACCATCGATCCTTAGATGAAATTGTAGAAGTAATTGACCAGGTAACAATGGAAAAAGTCAATTCGCTTTGTAATGAAATTTTTTCAAAGAAAAGTTCAATTTCATTAGTAAGCCCTAGCGGCAATCTTCCTAAAAATGCATAATAAAAATCCCCAAATGGGGATTTTTTAATTTCCTTGAAATAAGCATTCTAAAAACATAAAACGAGCTATACATTGGTAGTAGAAATATAAAAAAAGGGGGTTAAAGCATGCGATTAAGCGAGTTAAGTGGGAAGGAGATTGTGGATTTTAGAAAAGCACAAAGGTTAGGAGTACTAGGGCAAACAGATCTTGAAATTAATGAAAATACTGGACAAATTCAATCACTGATTATTCCAACGGGAAAATGGATGAAAAAACATGTTAATGAAATAAAGGTTCCATGGCAACAAATCCGAACAATTGGAACAGATATGATCATTTTAGAAGTTCCAAAATAAAAGAATATGTAATTGTATTTTACCTCGCATAAAAAGCGGGGTTTTTTGCTTTTTTTCCATCTAGCTAAGGCTCCTAGCGGCTAGTGGATTTCGACGTCTTCCCCCTACGTTAAGCGGGCACTCAACCTTTAAATTCCACTCATCCGTACACTAGAGCTGCAGCGCTTTCGCATATGTTCATTTATTAAAGAATTAAAATCAGATGAGAAAGAAATTTCACCGTTTACCCAATACCTACATACTATGTTTAAGGTATAAACCCAATCAACATTGAAGAAGGTGACGATATTGATGTTGACAGGACTGCAGATTGCTGTGATTGGTGGAGATGCACGTCAATTAGAAGTAATCCGAAAATTATCTGAGTTGGATGCAAAACTGTCATTAATCGGATTTGAACAATTAGATAACGTGTTCACTGGAGTTAGCAAAGAAAAAATAAATGATGTAGATTTTACAGAAATTGACGCAATAATTCTGCCTATTACTGGTACGGATTCAAACGGTTATGTAGAAATGATCTTTTCGGCTGAAACAGTTGAAATAACAGAAGAAATGCTTTTAAGGACCCCGTCCCATTGCACGATTTATACAGGTATTAAAAATGACTATTTAGAAGAAATCATGAAAAAAGTGAAAAGAAGGCTAGTTATGTTATTCGAAAGAGATGATGTTGCGATATATAATTCCATTCCTACAGTTGAGGGTACGATAATGATGGCAATTCAGCATACGGAATTTACCATTCATGGTTCCACTATAGCAGTACTTGGATTAGGTAGGGTGGGGATGAGTGTAGCAAGAGCTTTTCACCATCTTGGTGCAAAAGTAAGAGTTGGTGCAAGAAAAAGCGAGCATTTAGCTAGAATTACGGAAATGGGGCTTCAACCATTTCACTTAAGTGATATTGATAAAGAGGTAAGAGATATTGATATTTGTATCAATACGATTCCATATTTAATTGTAAATGCAGCTGTGATTCAAAAAATGCCAACCCATACTTTGATCATTGACTTGGCATCAAAGCCAGGCGGGACAGATTTTCGCTATGCTGAAAAACGCGGAATTAAGGCACTACTTGCTCCGAGTCTTCCTGGAATCGTAGCGCCAAAATCTGCAGGACAAATTTTAGGAAATGTATTAGCGCAATTACTGGAAGACGATGTATTAAAACGGAAGGAGAAAATAATATGAGTTTAGCTGGAAAACGGATAGGCTTTGGATTAACTGGATCGCATTGCACGTATGATGATGTGTATCCTGAAATAAAAAGATTAGTTGATTCTGGAGCAGAGGTTATCCCTGTTGTAACCTATACCGTAAAAAATACTGAAACACGTTTTGGTAGTGGGGAAGATTGGATTGAAAAAATTGAACAAGTAACTGGAAGAAAAGTAATTGATTCCATTGTGGATGCAGAACCATTAGGACCAAAACTCCCGCTTGATTGTATGGTTATCGCACCACTAACAGGAAATTCTATGAGTAAGATGGCAAATGCTCTTACTGATTCTCCAGTGCTTATGGCAGCAAAGGCAACACTTAGAAATCGCAATCCAGTTGTATTAGGAATTTCCACAAATGATGCACTTGGTTTAAATGGTGTAAATTTAATGAGACTTATGTCAACGAAATATATATATTTTATTCCATACGGTCAAGATGACCCGATTAATAAACCAAATTCAATGGTTGCCCAAATGACTTTATTACAAGAAACAGTTGAAGAGGCTATAAATGGCAGACAATTGCAACCAGTAATTATCGAAAGGTTCCGAAACAAATAACGATGAGTAAATCACCAAGATAGCTCGCCTATAGGCGAGTTTTCTATGAGCAGGAAAAATTAGTGCAAAAGTTTAAATTAATAAGTTATTTACCTATGCGTTACAATCCCTTTACTAATAAGATGAATGAGAGAAAATGATATATTAACGTGTGTTAATATGGTAAAATATATTCGTTATTTTCTTTAGCTAATAATATAAAATATCTGTATATAAATTGGAAGGAGAAAACAAAAAATGTCAATATCCACAGGGTATCATATGGCTGTTCTTGGAGCCACAGGTGCGGTTGGACAACAAATGATAAATACGTTGGAAAATAGCGAGATTCCTATTCGAAAAATATCTTTATTGTCATCTGCACGTTCAGCCGGAACTGTATTAAAATTCAGAGATGAAGATGTAGTAGTGGAAGAAGCGACACCGGAAAGTTTTAATGGAGTTGACATTGCCTTATTTAGTGCAGGTGGAAATATCTCTAAAATGTTTGCTCCCGAAGCAGTAAAACGTGGGGCAATTGTCATTGATAATACGAGTGCATATCGAATGGAAGAGGATGTTCCTTTGATAGTTCCAGAAGTTAATGAGGAAGATCTAAAACTTCATAAAGGTATTATTGCGAATCCGAACTGTTCAACTATTCAAATGGTAGTGGCATTAGAACCTATCCGCAAGAAATTTGGCTTAGGTAAAATAATTGTGTCGACCTATCAAGCAGTTTCAGGTTCTGGAACCGCGGCTATCCAAGAATTACATGAACAAACAAAGGCAATTATTCAAGGTGAATCATTTGAGCCTCAAGTATTGCCTGTTAAGAGCGATAAAAAACATTACCAGATTGCTTTTAATGCAGTTCCTCAAATTGATAAATTTATGGAAAATGGTTTTACTTTTGAGGAAGTAAAAATGATGAACGAAACGAAAAAAATAATGCATATGCCTGAATTGAAAGTCGCTGCTACTTGTGTTCGTCTCCCGGTTGAAACGAGCCACTCGGAGTCAGTTTATTTTGAGGTGGAAAAGGCTGGATTAACAGCGAATAACATTCAAGAAGTACTAGATGCGGCAGATGGAATTATTTTAGAAGATAATCCTAGTGAGCAAATTTATCCAATGCCTGCAAATGCTGTTGGAAAAAAGGAAGTATTTGTAGGTAGAATTAGAAAGGATTTAGATGAAGACCATGGTTTTCATATGTGGGTTGTATCGGATAATTTATTGAAAGGTGCTGCCTGGAATTCCGTTCAAATCGCTGAAAGCCTTATTAAGCTTCGTCTAGTTTAATCTTGCATTAATAATTTATTGCCTCATCATAAATACGAAATTTTTAACATATAGAGGTGTTAGAATGAAGTTAATTGTGCAGAAATTTGGGGGTACATCTGTACGCGATAGAGAAGGACGAAAACAAGCGATAAAACATATTGGAAATGCATTGCAGGATGGTTTTAAGGTAGTAGTGGTTGTTTCTGCAATGGGAAGAAATGGCGATCCATATGCGACAGATACACTACTCTCACTTGTTCGGAATCCAAAAATGTTAATCAATAAAAGAGAGCAAGATTTACTTCTATCATGTGGAGAGGTTATTTCAAGCTTAGTATTTACGAATATGCTTCTAGAAGAAGATATTAATGCAACTGCCTTAACTGGATCCCAGGCAGGGTTTAGAACGAACTCTGAGCATACAAATGCAAAAATTATCGATATGAAATGCGAAAGAATTTTAAAAGAACTCGAAACAAATGATGTTGTAGTTGTGGCTGGTTTCCAGGGTTCTGCAAAAAACGGTGATGTAACAACGATTGGTAGAGGTGGCAGTGATACATCTGCGGCTGCCCTTGGCGGAGCATTAAAAGCTGAGTGGATTGATATTTTCACAGATGTAGAGGGAATCATGACTGCGGATCCAAGAATTGCTGAAAATGCAAGGAAATTACCTGTTGTTACTTATACGGAAGTATGTAACATGGCCTATCAAGGGGCAAAGGTGATTCATCCGCGTGCTGTTGAAATTGCAATGCAAGCGAAGGTTCCTATTAGGATTCGCTCGACTTATTCTGATAATCTTGGAACATTAGTAACCTCTTTAAATAAGCAATCAAGAGGGACAGATATTCGTGAAAGGCCAGTGACTGGTATTGCCTATGTATCCAATGTTGCACAGATCAAGGTATATGCCAAGGAAGGTCAATATGATCTTCAATCAGAGGTTTTTAAGGCGATGGCTAACGAAAATATAAGCGTGGATTTCATTAATATTTCCCCTACTGGTGTTATTTACACTGTCGCGGAAGATGCTATTGAGAAAGCTGCTTCTGTTCTAGAACAAATGGGACACAGACCTGAAATTGAAAAAGGCTGTGCAAAAGTTTCTGTTGTTGGCGCGGGAATGAATGGTGTGCCAGGTGTCACCTTCAAAATTGTTTCAGCATTATCTGAAAAAGGTATTAGAATCTTGCAATCAGCTGACAGTCATACAACAATTTGGGTACTAGTCAAAGAAAATGATTTAGTTGATGCGGTTAATGCTTTACATGATGCATTTAATCTACAAGAAGAAACATTTGAAATAATTATTTAGATACAAAGAAAAGCGGAAGCGCCTTGCACATCGGCGTACGGATGAGTGAAATTTGCAGTTTAATTTCACCTGAGTAGTCTTCGACTGAGATAAAGGAAACACAGGCGAGGTAGTTCACGAGTTATTGAAAATTGAACTACCATTTTCACCGAGTGAAATTTGTACTCCCAATTTAACCTGATGTTGACTTATCGTAGGGAGGAGACGTAGAAATCCGCTAGCCGATAGGCGCTATTGAAATTGAAGTACAAATTTCACCTGGAGCGAGACAGAGTCTACATTAGCTAAATAATTAATTTTAATAATATAATGATACTTACTTTTCATACAAGACAAATAAATTTCCTCGTATTAATACAATTTTCAAATATGCTTGGAATAAAAGAAGGAGTGTTTAATATGAGTCGTTTCGGTAGAATTTCTACTGCTATGGTTACTCCATTTGATGCAAAAGGGAATATTGATTTTCAAAAAACAACACAACTTGTGGAGTATCTAATAGAAAATGGATCAGATTCCCTTGTTGTTGCAGGAACAACTGGTGAATCTCCTACACTTTCAACAGAAGAAAAGCTCGCTTTATTCAGTCATGTTGTAAAAACGGTAAATGGTCGTGTTCCTGTTATTGCCGGGACAGGAAGTAATAACACTTATGCATCGGTCGAATTAACGAAAAAAGCAGAAGAAGTAGGTGTAGATGCTGTTTTACTAGTTGCGCCTTATTATAATAAACCTAATCAAATTGGGCTTTTTGAACATTTCCGAACGATTGCAGAGGCGACTAAATTGCCTATTATGCTTTACAATGTTCCTGGACGTACAGTTATAAATCTACAACCTGAAACAGTTGTTAAACTTTCCGATATTCCTAATATTGTAGCAATCAAGGAAGCTAGTGGAAATTTAGATGCAATCACTGAAATTATTGCAAATACAAATGAAGATTTTGAATTATACAGTGGGGATGACGGACTTACTATTCCTGTATTAGCAATCGGTGGAAAAGGTGTTGTCTCCGTTGCATCTCATATTATTGGGAATGAAATGCAAGAAATGATTGGATCATTCTTAAACGGCTCCCATGAGGCAGCTGCAAAACAGCATCAGAAACTTCTTCCATTAATGAGAGGATTATTTGATGCACCTAGTCCCGGACCTGTTAAGACTGCTCTACAACTTAAGGGCTTAAATGTAGGGTCTGTTAGATTACCGCTAGTACCATTAACAGAACAAGAGCGTTCAAAGTTAATAAGCTTATTAAATAATTTATAGACAAAGGAAGGGCGTGTATCTTAGCCCTTCCTTTTTTATTCTAAAATAATGAAATATAATAAATCTAAAAATACAAATGTTTAAGAAAGTTATCATTTTTTATATAATTACCTTAAATTCTGAAAAAAATGGTAATATAATAAGCATATAGACTTTTAGGTAGAAAGGGATTGAATGATGATTTTAATGTATTTTTTAGCATACATAGTTGGGAATATATTAACTGCACATATTGTAGGGAAAGTTTTTTATAAGAAAAATATTTTCACTGAGGGAAGTGGAAATCCAGGCGCTAAAAATGCCGGCAGATCTTTTGGCAAAACAGGATTCTTGCTTGTATTAATTTGTGATATGTTAAAAGCTGTTTTCATATGTTGGCTTGCAGACTATTTGAAAATGAATTTTTTTCAGCAATCAATCGTTCTGCTATTTGTCATATTAGGTCATATGTACCCGGTATTATATAAATTCAAAGGTGGGAAAGGGATAGCATCCTTTCTTGGAGGGATTCTTTATATTTCGCCACTGGCAACATTGTGTCTTGTCATCACCTTTTTAATTAGCTACCCTTTCACAAAGTCTTTTACAAATTCAGGGTTAGTCGGAATTGGATTAGCACCGATTTTCACTTTTATTATTTACCATAATATGTATGCAAGTATTACCCTCTTCTTAATTATTATTTTAATAATTTTAAAACATAAAGTAAGGCACTTTTCTTAAACTTTGCTGTTTTATTAATCTAAAGCATTATTAATTTACATAATCACCTATAGAATGGATATCTTTTTTAAAGCAAGATGTACAGAACCAACAGATTTTGGATTTTTCACAAAGAATGAAATACAAATTTAAAGAGAAAAGCATAACAAGTAGGAGAGTAATGATGGGGGATAGGACATGAACTATACGATTAAAATTGCAAGAACAGCCCAAGAATTTAACGAGATTTTTCAATTGAACTATGAAACTTTTGTAGAAGAAATTCCGCAGCATAATGAAAACACGGAAAAAATATTAATTGATAAGTTCCATGATGAAAATGAATATATCATTTGTAAAGTGGCTGATGAAATTATCGGTATGATGGCCATCAGGGATATTCGGCCGTTTTCATTGGACCATAAGCTAGGGAAAATTGAAAACCACTTAGGATTGCCATTTAAAAAACCATGTGAAATTCGACTTTTGAGTGTCAAACAAAAATTTAGGAATGGTCGAGTATTTGCTTCATTAACAGGAGCCTTGATCCGCTACTGTTTATATGTTGGTTATGATATTGCTTTTATTTCTGGAACTACGAGACAATCGAAACTATATAAGCATCTAGGGTTTGAACCATTTGCACATCTTGTTGGTAATGATGATGCACTATTTCAACCAATGTATTTGACAAAGGGAATGTTTTACCAAAAAGAACATTTAATATCTATGTCTAAAGTAAATTCTTTTCTCCCTGGGCCAGTTAAGGTAGATAATAATATTCAATCGATCTTTTTATCACAGCCCGATTGGCATCGTTCCCAGGAGCATAGGCAAATTGCCGAAAATGTTTTTTCAAAATTAAAAAATCTGACAAATACAAAACATGTTGCCGTATTTACAGGTACAGGTACGGTAGCCAATGATGCTATTTCTTCACAGCTTGCATCGTTAAGTACAAAAGGGTTAATATTATCGAATGGTGAATTTGGTGAACGGTTAGTAGATCATGCAAAGCGATTTGGACTTTCTTTCGACAAGCTTGCATATGAATGGGGAGCAGCATTTGATACAAAGGAAATAAGAGAATTATGTAAACTTCATCAATATGATTGGATATGGTTTGTTCATTGTGAAACTTCGACAGGTATGATGAATGATTTCGATTCTATTCAAGATATTTGTGAGGAATATTCTGTGAAAATTTGCGTGGATGCTATTAGTTCGATCGGTGCAGTACCGGTAAATTTTGAAAAAATATATTTGGCATCAGGTGTTTCCGGTAAAGCGATTGGTGCAATAACAGGTCTTTCCTTTGTCCTTTTCAATGAATTGGAAGAGAGCTCTAATTCGGTCCCACGTTATCTAGACATAATGTATTATCAGAAGTGTGAAGGAATCCCATTTACACAAAATTCATATTTATTCAAAGCATTAGATTTAGCATTAGATAAACAATTTGAAACTACTTATTTTGTTCAAAAAACCGCAACGTTTTCTTATTGTTTCGATTCTTTAAAGGATCAAGGGTTTACCTTTGTTGTGGAAAAAAATCTATCCTCTCCTTGTGTCATTACTATTGAATTTCCAGAAGAAGTGAAGGCGATGGATATTGGGCTAGATCTATTTTTAAATGGTTTCCAAGTACATTTTCGAAATCACTATTTAATTAAAAATAATTGGATTCAAATCGCATTAATGGATACGAACGAAAACATCGAAACGATTGATGGGCTTTTACAAACATTGCGAAACTTATTTAAGGAAAATTTAGAAATGGAAACAATGAAATAATACGATAAAATTGAATTTACTAAAATCATATTGAACAGTATTTTCTACTTCAAGTATAATGAGCTTAACTGATTTAGTTCGGAAAAACTGCATTGGAGGAACAATAATTTGAAAAAGAAAAATGAATCCATAAAAATTATTCCCCTCGGAGGAGTAGGGGAAATCGGAAAAAATATGTATGTAATTGAGGTGGATGATGACATATTTGTAATTGATGCTGGACTTATGTTTCCAGAGAATGAAATGCTTGGAATCGACATCGTTATACCTGATACCACCTATTTAGAAGACAATAAGGAGCGAATTAAAGGGATCTTTTTAACACATGGACATGAGGATGCTATTGGAGCTCTTCCATATATGTTAATGAAATTAAATATTCCTGTTTATGGAACAAAATTAACTATTGCATTTGCAAAAGAAAAACTAAAAGATATTAAAGTTAAATCGGAAGTTGTGTTCCATATTATTCAATCGGATACGGTTTTACAATTTGATACGGCAAATATCAGTTTCTTCAAAACAACTCACAGTATACCTGATTCCATCGGTATCTGTATTCATACATCAGAAGGTAAGATTGTTCACACAGGGGATTTTAAGTTTGATCAAAGTGTATCCGAATTTTATCAATCTGATATTGCGGAAATGGCGAAAATCGGTAGCGAAGGGGTGCTTTGTCTTCTTTCAGACAGTGTTGAAGCAGAGCATCCTGGAGTAACAACATCCGAAACTGTCATCGCAAGTGAGATGTCAAACGCTTTTTATTCCGCAAAAGGAAGAATAATTGTTGCAAGCTTTGCATCCAATTTGATTCGTATCCAACAAGTTTTTGATGCGGCTTTCGAAACTGGCAGGAAAATTGCAATTGTAGGAAAAAGTTTAGAACGTGTATATGAAATAGCCTTGTCATTAGGATATTTGAATATAAAAGCTGAGGATTTAGTGATTTCTATCCATGATTTAGAAAAATTTCCCGAAGAAAAGCTAGTAATATTAACAACAGGAAATCAAGGTGAACCGTTTTTTGTATTGCAAAAAATGGCAAAGCGCAACCACAAATATATTAATATTCAAAGAGGAGATACCGTATTTATGACTGCTTCACCATCACCAGGTATGGAGTTGATTATGTCAAAAACGGTAGATATGCTATACCGTGCAGGAGCGGTAGTTTTATCAGAACGGAGAAAAGTTCACGTTACGGGTCATGGATGTCAAGAAGATTTAAAATTAATGCTTAATATCATGAAACCAAAGTACTTTATCCCAGTCCAAGGGGAGTATAGAATGCTAGTCGCCCATTCTAGACTTGCTGAACAAGTAGGTTTAACGAAGGATCGAATTTTCATTCCTGATAAGGGAGAGCTTCTTGAATATAAAAATGGAAAAATGAGCTTAAGTGGGAAGGTACCATCAGGGAATGTGTTAATCGACGGCATCGGTGTTGGAGATGTTGGAAATATCGTCTTAAGAGACCGAAGACTATTATCTCAAGATGGAATATTAATCGTTGTTGTGACACTAAGTAAATACAAAAGAAATATCGCTGCAGGTCCGGAAATTATTTCGCGAGGATTTGTTTATGTCAGAGAGTCTGAACAGCTTATGAATGATTCAACCTCTTTAGTTCGTGAAATTGTTGAAAAAAGTTTGGAAAAAGATGCATTCGATTGGACAAGCATCAAACAAGATATTCGCGATCAATTGAATTATTATTTATTTGAAAAGACGAAAAGAAGACCAATGATTCTACCGATTATTATGGAGATATAATATATTGTGACAAACACCGACTTAAACAATGGTCGGTGTTTTTTATGGCTCTTTTCTTATACTATGTTGCTTTTGTAGACCAAAACAGTGTAGATATTCATATTTAGATTAATAATGAATAACTCTTTCGGTAATGATGACGCGAAACTAAGTCCACATTAGACATAAGAACAATATATGAAAAGCAACACGTTAATATCCAAAAGCAGATTATAACGATATATACGAAAACAGCTTTTTTGAATGAAATACAAGGCAAGAGTGGATACTAATATCATTATGTTTAGATTTTATTGTAAGAAAACAATGATAATGATAAAGGAGTAATCAGATGACGAGAGATTTCCGCATGGAGCAGCCAGAACCTGAAAATGAACAAGAGGAAAGGGAAGGTAAATCAGAAATTGTCGATAAAATACAACAGCTCGGACAAACTAATGTTCCGCAGCTACCTCAAGATAGTAATATCCATTGTTTAACAATAGTTGGTCAAATAGAAGGACATATGCAGCTTCCACCTCAGAACAAAACTACGAAGTACGAACATATTATTCCTCAGCTGGTTGCGATAGAACAGAATACAAAAATAGAAGGATTAGTCATTATATTAAATACAGTTGGGGGGGATGTAGAGGCAGGACTTGCAATTTCGGAAATGATATCATCCTTATCGAAACCAACAGTTTCCATCGTCTTAGGTGGAGGTCATTCTATCGGGGTACCAATCGCAGTTTCAACTGACTATTCTTATATCGCAGAAACTGCAACGATGACGATTCATCCTGTCAGATTAACAGGTCTTGTTATTGGGGTTCCACAGACATTTGAATATCTTGATAAAATGCAAGAACGCGTTATAAGGTTCGTTACGAAACATTCTAAAATTGAAGAAGAAGTATTCAAGGAGCTAATGTTTGCAAAAGGAAATTTGACGCGGGATATTGGTACAAATGTGGTTGGTGCCGATGCAGTGAAATACGGATTAATTAACGAGGTTGGCGGAATTGGCCATGCCTTAAAAAAATTAAATGAATTAATTGAAAGCAGAAAAACAAATCAGCAAGCTAAGGGGCTCATACAATGATACTTTATACTACCGTACCTCAGGAATTAATTTTTCCAACTGACGCAACTGCTTATGAAAAACAGGAAGTCATTTCGTATAATGGAATCCCTATGGTGGTGGAGAAAGTACAAGATGGTAAACGTATTATTCGAATATTAAGCACAAATCCAGCAGACTTTTTGGAAAATAGTATTTTACCTGGGCAAATCATTTCAGGATAATTTTTAATGAAGGGAAATACCTTAAAAAGTACGTGTATGATATAATGAAAAAAAAGGAGAAGCAGCCCATATTTGGCTGCTTTCTTATATATTAAGTAGGGTGATGGAATGGCTAAAACAAAAAGAAGAACTAGAAAGGAAAAACAAATCAAATCGAATATACGTTTTGAACTTATTGGAATGATATTGATAGCATTGGGTATTATTTCAATAATTAAACTAGGTGCGGTAGGGAAAGCACTTGTGCTTTTTTTTCGTTTTTTCCTTGGTGAATGGTATATACTCGCACTAATAGGAATGCTGTGGCTAGCTGGTTACCTTATAATTAAGAGACAATGGCCAGTATTCTGTACCAGACGGCTTATTGGAATATATTTAATAGTTATAAGTATCTTATTACTAGATCATGTGAAACTTTTTGAACTAAGAATACATAATGGGTTAGTAAAAAATGCAAGCGTTATAAATAATACATTAGAACTATACATCCAAGAAGTTAAAGGGGAGGCATCTACACCTGAATTAGGTGGTGGAATGATTGGTGCTATTCTATTTGCGGTTTCATACTTTTTATTTGATTCACTAGGTACAAAAATTTTTTCGATTGTTCTCATATTAATTGGCTTTGTATTGGTGACCGGAAAATCATTAGGACCATTTTTTGAAAAAGTTGGCAGCAAATTGGCTAGTTTTTTAAAAGGACAGTGGAAAGAGTCAAAAGCAGATATAGAATCGTGGAAAAGTAATCGAAAGGAAAAGAAAGAGCGGAAACAAACAACAGAGACCTTAAAACCTGCTAGTGAGGTACCAATAAAGGATCGGGGAGCAGAAACTAAGAAAGAGTCACCACCTATCATTTCTAGTTTTACAGAAAGGGCATATAATCCGGAAGAGATTGATAATGGAAAAAAGCAAGAATCTCATGAATTAATAGAAGAGGATGATATTCCACCGAATATCAACTTTACAGAAGTGGAAAACGAGGATTATCAATTGCCTCCAATTACATTGTTAAAAAGACCTAGAGCAACAGACCAAAGCAGTGAATATGAACTTATACATGCAAACGCTGCAAAATTGGAAAGAACTTTTACTAGTTTTGGTGTAAAAGCGCATGTAACTCAAGTTCATTTAGGTCCAGCCGTAACCAAGTATGAAATTCATCCAGATATCGGAGTCAAGGTGAGTAAAATTGTCAGTCTTAGTGATGATCTTGCACTTGCACTTGCAGCAAAAGATATTCGAATGGAAGCGCCAATTCCTGGAAAATCAGCAATCGGAATAGAAGTACCTAATTCAGAAGTAGCTGTTGTCTCCTTGAGAGAGGTATTGGAAGCAAAGAATAGCGATAACTCCGAAGCGAAATTGCAAATAGCATTAGGTAGAGATATAACTGGTGAAGCGGTTTTGGCAGAGTTAAATAAAATGCCACATTTACTAGTAGCTGGTGCGACAGGTAGTGGGAAAAGTGTATGCATTAACGGGATTATTACAAGTATTTTGATGAGGGCAAAGCCTCATGAAGTAAAACTTATGATGATTGATCCAAAAATGGTAGAGCTCAATGTTTATAATGGTGTGCCACATCTTCTTGCTCCTGTAGTAACGAATGCCAAAAAGGCGTCTCAAGCTTTGAAAAAGGTAGTAAGCGAAATGGAAAGAAGATATGAGTTATTCTCTCATAGCGGAACCCGAAATATTGAAGGATATAATGATCATGTAAAGCGTAATAATCTAGAAACAGGTGAAAAGCAGCCATTATTGCCATATATAGTAGTCATTGTAGATGAGTTAGCAGACTTAATGATGGTTGCTTCAAATGATGTAGAAGATTCCATTACAAGATTAGCTCAAATGGCCCGCGCGGCTGGTATACACCTTATTATTGCAACTCAGCGTCCATCTGTAGATGTTATTACAGGTGTAATAAAGGCAAATATTCCATCTCGGATTGCATTTGCCGTTTCATCTGCAACAGATTCAAGAACGATTTTAGATATGGGTGGTGCTGAAAAACTTCTTGGTCGTGGTGATATGCTATTCCTTCCAGTAGGTGCATCCAAACCAGTTCGTGTACAAGGTGCATTTCTTTCCGATGAAGAAGTGGAGGAAATTGTTGATTTTGTCATTTCTCAACAAAAAGCCCAGTATCAAGAGGAAATGATTCCTGATGAGCTTCCTGAAGTTGCCCAGGAAGTAGAGGATGAATTATATGATGATGCTGTCCAACTAATTGCAGAAATGCAAACTGCATCGGTTTCTATGCTTCAACGTCGTTTTCGAATCGGTTATACGAGAGCTGCCAGATTAATAGATGAAATGGAAAATAGAGGAGTTGTAGGACCATATGAGGGAAGCAAGCCAAGGGCTGTGCTAATCCCGAAACCATCTGAAGAACAATCTTCATAAAAGTTCATTAATAAAATGGAAATGTCATTCTACAATAAATACCCGAAGTATCAGTAAGGGAAAACAAAATGAATGACATTTCTTTTTGGTAATAAAGGAATATTTTGAAAATAATTTATAGAGAGATATTTCGTCACCAGAAACTTCGATATTTTTCGACAAAGTATTAAATTTTTATTTCATATCCGTTTAAAAAATGTTATAGTATTTTCGATTAGTAGGAAAAATAGATCAGAGGTCTGATGTCTTAGGAATGTATGGTGGGGGTTTCATTAAATGTCAGTCAAAGCAGATAATCGTCATTTGTATCTTCAGGTCATTGATTATTTAAAAAAGACAATAAAAAATGGCGTGTACAAAGAAAGAGAAAAGTTGCCTTCTGAATTCGATTTGGCTAAAGAGCTTGGGGTCAGTAGGGCAACACTAAGAGAAGCTCTTCGAATTCTTGAAGAAGAAAACGTTATCACTAGGAGACATGGTGTCGGCACTTTTGTAAATTCAAGACCGTTGTTTTCTTCTGGAATCGAGCAACTTCATAGTGTTACGAATATGATTCGTCAAGCTGGAATGGAACCCGGAACAATTTTCTTAAGTACAACAACTCAATTGCCTACAGAAGAGGATATTCGCCGTCTAAATTGTCAAAAAGAGGATGAAATAGCTATTATCGAAAGGGTCCGTACTGCTAATGGAGAACCTGTTGTCTATTGTATTGATAAGATTCTAGAAGACTTATTTCCATTGGATGTTACAAGTCATGATGGGTCGATATTTGAAACAATCGAAGAATACCGCAATAAAAAAATTACTTATGCTATAACAAATATCGAGCCTATCGGTTATCACGACAAAATTTCTCCAATCTTGGAATGTGAACCTGAAACTTCCCTTTTGGTATTAAAGCAGCTTCATTTTGACGAAGATGACAGGCCAATTCTATTCTCTGTAAATTATTTCAAGGCAGACAAATTTAGTTTCCATGTATTACGAAAAAGAATCTAAATTGTAAATGCTACATTCTACTAAATCACAATAATAGGAGGAACAATAGTGAAAAAGCGTAAATTGGGTATTGCTCTATCGCTAGTATTAGCTGCTGGGACACTTTTAGGTGCTTGTGGGACAAGTACAAAGAATGAAGGTAAAACAGGTAGTAAAGGCAATAACTTCACAGTTGCAATGGTTACAGATACTGGTGGTGTTGATGACAGATCTTTTAACCAATCTGCTTGGGAAGGTTTACAAAAGTTTGGTACTGATAATAACCTTACACAAGGTAAAAATGGGTATAATTATATTCAATCAACAAGTGACGCTGATTATGTAACAAACTTAAATACTGCTGTTAATAATAACTTTAATTTAGTCTATGGAATTGGCTTTAAAATGCAAGATGCCATTGAAAAGGTTTCTAAACAACGACCAAAAACTGAGTTTGCAATTGTGGATAGTGTAGTTAGTGACAGAAATAATGTTGCTTCTATTACATTCAAAGAAAATGAAGGTTCTTTCCTTGTTGGTGTTGTTGCAGGGATGATGACAAAAACAAATAAAATCGGCTTTATCGGTGGAATTGAAAGCGATTTAATTAATAAATTTGCTGCTGGATTCCAAGCCGGTGTTAAAGCTGTTAATCCTAATGCAAAAGTTGACATCCAATGGGCTGGTTCATTTGATGATGCAAGTAAAGGTCAATCCATTGCATCAGCAATGTATAAATCAGGAGCTGATATTATTTATCATGCTGCTGGTAATGTTGGTAAAGGTGTATTTTCAGAAGCAAAAAGTATTAAGAAACAAGATCCTAGCAAAAATGTTTGGGTAATTGGTGTTGACCGTGACCAAAATGACGAAGGGAAAGTTACAGTAAATGGTAAGGATTACAATGTAACTTTAACATCTATGGTTAAACGTGTTGACTTAGCTGTTGAAGATTTATCTAAAAAATCGTTGGATGGTAATTTCCCTGGCGGAAAACTACTTGAATATGGTTTAAAAGACAATGCGGTTGGTATCGCGCCTTCACAAGAAAACCTAACTCAAGATGTTTTAAAAGCTGTTGATGACTGGAAACAAAAAATCATCAATGGTGATGTAAAAGTTCCATTAAAACCAACTAAGTAAAACTGATTCTGGGATTGGCATTTGTCAATCCCAGAAAAAATGTTAACTGAAGGGTGAAAGCAGAATTTTACCTTTCGGTTAGGGTTTTTTCACCTTTCCTAATATCAAACATTTAACGAATAAAAAAATGAAACAAAGAAATAGAAATTTTTAAAAGGAGTGGATGCGGGTGGATTATGTAATAGAAATGCTCAATATTCGAAAAGAATTTCCAGGCATCGTTGCGAATGATAATATCACTTTACAGCTAAAAAAAGGCGAAATTCACGCATTGCTTGGCGAAAATGGTGCTGGGAAATCAACCTTAATGAATGTGTTGTTTGGATTATATCAACCAGAAAAAGGTGAGATTCGTGTCAATGGGAAGCCTGAGAAAATAACGAATCCTAATATTGCGAATGATCTAGGGATAGGAATGGTACATCAACACTTTATGTTAGTGGAGAAATTCACTGTTACAGAAAATATTATTCTTGGCAAAGAACCTAAAGCAGCTGGAGCAATCGATATAAAAAGGGCAGAAAAGGAAGTTAGGGAGATATCGGAAAGGTATAATTTATCTGTTGATCCTCACGCGAAAATTTCCGATATTTCTGTTGGAATGCAGCAAAGGGTCGAAATATTAAAAACGTTATATCGTGGTGCGGATATCATTATTTTCGATGAACCAACTGCCGTCTTAACCCCACAAGAAATTACTGAACTTATCCAGATTATGAAAGCGCTAATTCGAGAAGGAAAGTCGATTATCCTTATCACTCATAAATTAAAAGAAATTATGGAAGTATGTGATCGGGTTACCGTTATCCGCAAAGGAAAAGGAATAGGTACAGTAAATGTGAAAGATACGAACCCTACGGAATTAGCTAATTTAATGGTTGGGCGTGAAGTTGTTTTTAAAACGGAAAAAAAGACATCCAATCCTAAAGAAAAAGTTTTAGAAATAAATGATTTAATTGTAAATGATTCACGTGGCGTACAAGCAGTGAAAGGACTTGATTTGGCAGTAAGAGGTGGAGAAATTGTCGGAATTGCTGGTGTAGACGGTAATGGACAGACCGAACTAATTGAAGCCATAACAGGGTTAAGAAAATCGGAAAGCGGTTCGATTAAATTAAATGGAAAAGAAATACGTTCATTAAAACCGCGAAAAATTACAGAAAGCGGCCTTGGACATATTCCAGAGGATCGTCATAAGCATGGCCTTGTGTTAGATTTTCCAATAGGGGAAAATATGGCGCTACAAACTTATTATCAAAAGCCATTTTCAAAAAACGGGGTACTGAACTTTAAGGAAATATATAAGAAAGCTAAGAAGTTAATTACTGAATTTGATGTGCGAACACCAAGTGAATTTACTCTTGCCAGGTCTTTGTCAGGAGGAAATCAGCAAAAGGCTATTATTGGTCGTGAAGTGGACCGAGATCCAGACCTTTTAATTGCTGCTCAACCGACGCGCGGCTTAGACGTTGGAGCAATTGAATTTGTCCATAAACGATTAATTGAACAGCGTGATAAAGGAAAAGCAGTACTCTTAATTTCTTTTGAATTAGAAGAAATATTAAATGTAAGTGACCGAATTGCGGTTATATATGAAGGAAAGATCGTGGATATTGTAGATCCAAAAGCAACATCAGAACAAGAATTAGGATTATTAATGGCTGGATCGAAACGTACGGGAGAAGGTGAAACACCAAATGTCTAATCGTTATTATAATTTATTAATACCAGTAATCGCGGTTTTACTTGGATTAATCGCAGGAGCTATTATCATGCTTGTAACGGGTTATAATCCGATATCTGGATATGCAGCCTTATGGAATGGAGCATTTGGACAACCATTTTATATTGGCGAGACTTTAAGACAAGCAACTCCATATATACTTGCTGGACTTGCAGTTGCATTTGCATTTCGTACTGGATTATTTAATATCGGAGTGGAAGGACAATTATTAGTTGGTTGGGTTGCTTCTGTATGGGTAGGCTTGGCTTTTGATCTACCGAAAATAATTCATCTGCCACTTGCAATAATCGCTGCAGGGGTAGCTGGTGGAATTTGGGGATTTATCCCTGGGTTTTTAAAAGCTCGTTTACGAGTGCATGAAGTTATTATAACAATTATGATGAATTATATTGCTTTAAATGTAACTAATTATCTTATTCGGAATGTGCTTTCAAAACAAGCAGATAAAACGGCTCAAATACATGAAAGTGCATCTTTACAGTCAGATTTTTTACAGAATATCACTAATTATTCAACACTTCATAATGGTATATATTTGGCGATTATTGCAGCTATCGTTATGTGGTTTATACTTGAAAAGACAACGAAAGGTTTCGAATTAAGGTCTGTTGGTTTTAATCAACATGCATCACAATATGCTGGAATGAATGTGAATCGTAACATTGTCCATTCAATGGTTATCTCAGGTATCTTTGCAGGTATTGCTGGATCGATGGAAGGACTTGGAACATTTGGGTTTGCCTTTTTACACACAGGATTTTCAGGTGTTGGATTTGACGGAATAGCGGTTGCACTTTTAGGTGGCAATACTGCTTTAGGTGTAGTGATTTCTGCGATTCTCTTTGGGGCTTTACGAGTAGGATCTTTAAATATGCCTCAAGAAGCAGGAGTTCCGAATGAACTTGTTGAGATTGTTATAGCATTAATCATTTTCTTTGTTGCTTCAAGTTACATTATTAAATGGGCGATTGCTCGTTTTAAAAGGGAGGCAAAATAAATGAGTTTTATGACTGCTTTAGAAATTATAATTACTTCATCCCTTTTGATGGCTGCCCCCCTTATTTATACTGCATTGGGTGGAGTTTTTTCTGAAAGATCAGGTGTTGTCAATATAGGCTTGGAAGGTTTAATGATAATGGGAGCATTTAGTTCCATTATTTTCAACTTAACATTTGCAAAATCATTCGGTGCTGCCACACCTTGGTTAGGTCTTGTTGTAGCAATGATTGTTGGTGGTGTTTTCGCTCTTATACATGGACTTGCAGCAATCAGCTTTAGAGCTGATCAAACAGTCAGTGGTGTTGCTATTAACTTTTTGGCATTAGGTTTATCCGTATTCCTAGTAAAAATGCTTTATGAAGGAAAAGGACAAACGGATACAATCACGCAAAATTTTAATAAAGTTGATATACCAGTTTTACATCAAATTCCTATTATTGGAAAGCTGTTTTTTAGTGATGTTACTTATCCATCCTATCTTGCAATCATCATTGCGATTATTGTTTGGTATGTGATATACAAAACTCCATTTGGTTTAAGACTTCGCTCAGTAGGGGAACATCCTATGGCAGCAGATACGATGGGGATAAATGTTATTAAAATGCGCTATATCGCTGTGTTTCTATCAGGAGTGTTTGGTGGACTTGGTGGTGCTGTATATGCCCAAACAATAACCCAAGATTTTAGTGCGACAACTATTGCCGGTCAAGGATTCATGGCATTAGCCGCAATGATCTTTGGAAAATGGCATCCCCTTGGTGCAATGGGTGCGGCATTATTCTTCGGTTTTGCCCAAAGCTTAAGTATTGTCGGGGACCAAATTCCATTCCTGCAAGGCATTCCAAGTGTTTACTTGTTAATTGCTCCTTATGTTTTGACCATACTTGCATTAGCGGGATTTGTTGGAAAAGCAGAGGCACCAAAAGCGGATGGTATTCCATATATAAAAGGCCAAAGATAGTTATTGACATTAAAGAAAAAGTCCCGGTTTCCGGGGCTTTTTTTAATGATAAAAAACCAATAAATTTGATGTTATCATGATTTTCTCCAATCCAACTTCTTACCGTGGATAGGTAAATACTTGTAGGACAACATGATAAAAATGTATAGTTAGAATAACTTCATTACAAAATAGTAAAAGAAACCAAAAGGAGGTTTGTATATGTCGGTTGCTAACGAAACAATCATCTCTAAAAACGGATATAATTTACATATTGTGAAAACAAAAAAATATAAGACAAATACCCTAGTTTGGAAAATGAAAGCACCATTAAATGCAGAAACGGTAACTTTAAGGGCACTACTTCCTAATGTATTACAGAGTAGCACTAAACAATATCCAACTACTACTGCCTTACGTTCCTATTTAGATGATCTATATGGTGCTGGTTTCTATGTAGACTTAGCTAAAAAAGGTGAATACCATGTAATGAGCTTTACAGTAGATATTGCTAATGAAAAATTTTTAAAAGATTCCACTCCGCTTCTACAAAAAGGGATAGATTTTCTTTCACAAGTGTTATTAAATCCAAATGCCGAAAATAACTCTTTTCACGATGAAACAGTTGAGAAAGAAAAAAGAACGTTAAAGCAACGTATTCAATCGATATATGACGATAAAATGAGGTATTCAAGTGTAAGGCTTGTGGAAGAAATGTGCAAGGGAGAACCATATGCCTTAGATGCGAATGGATTAAAAGATCAAATAGATCAAATTACGGCGAGATCACTTTATGAATATTATCAACAAGCAATCCAAGAAGATGAGTTGGATTTGTATATTATTGGTGATATTGAGGAAAATCAAGTGGAGACATTTTGCAAACAACTTGATTTTTCCAATCGAATTCCGAAAACCTTGGAAAATAGAAATGCTATTCATGTTGAAAATCCTAAAGAAATTAAAGAAAAACAAGATGTGAAACAAGGAAAATTAAATATTGGTTACCGAACGCATGTGCAATTTGGGGATGATGATTATTTTGCCCTGCAAATGTTTAATGGAATATTCGGTGGATTCTCTCATTCTAAACTGTTTATCAATGTCCGTGAAAAGGCGAGTCTTGCATACTATGCGGCAAGCCGACTTGATAGCCATAAAGGTTTAATAATGGTTATGAGTGGAATTGAAGCTAAAAATTATGAGCAAGCAATTACCATCATCAAAGAGCAGCTTGATTCCATGCGAAATGGTGATTTTTCCGATCAAGAAATCGAACAAACGAAAGCAGTAACAAATAATCAATTACTTGAGACTACGGATACTTCTCGCGGTTTAGTAGAGGTTTTGTATCATAATGTAATTGGCAAGCAAACAATTTCAGTAGATGACTGGTTAGAAAATATCAATAATGTAACAAAAGAGGAAATAATAAATGTTGCTACAAAAATTGAACTAGATACCATTTATTTTTTGACAGGATTGGAGGGACAGGATGATGAAAAATCAAGTATTTGATCAACTAAAAGAAACCTTATATTTTGAAAAGCTAGAGAATGGTTTAGAAGTATATATTTTGCCAAAAGAAGGCTTTAATAAAACCTTCGCGACGTTCACAACAAAGTATGGTTCTGTTGATAATGATTTTATTCCGCTTGATAAAAATGATTACCATCATGTTCCCGACGGTATTGCGCATTTTTTAGAACATAAGCTATTTGAAAAAGAAGATGGTGATGTATTTCAACAATTTAGTAAGCAAGGTGCTTCTGCCAATGCATTTACAACATTTAATCGTACTGCATACTTATTTTCTAGTACGTCAAATGTGGAGAAAAATCTAGAAACGCTAATTGATATGGTACAAAGCCCTTATTTTACCGAAAAGACAGTAGAAAAGGAAAAAGGTATTATCGGGCAAGAAATTACTATGTATGATGATAATCCTGATTGGCGCCTATATTTTGGTGTGATTGAGAATATGTATAAGTACAATCCTGTAAAAATAGATATTGCTGGTACGATTGAATCAATCTCCCATATAACAGATCAGCTTTTATACGAGTGTTATAATACTTTCTATCATCCAAGTAATATGCTGTTGTTTATAGTAGGACCTGTTGATCCCGAAAATATCATGAACCTGGTGCGTGGAAACCAAAATAATAAAGATTATAAAGAACAAGCAGAAATCAAGAGACGCTTTGAAGAAGAGCCATCAGAGGTAGCTGAAAAAAGCAGGGTATTACAAATGAATGTGCAAACTCCAAAA
The DNA here is from genome assembly GCF_058781025.1 of Heyndrickxia sp. FW510-T9. Lineage (NCBI taxonomy): Bacteria > Bacillati > Bacillota > Bacilli > Caryophanales > Bacillaceae > Heyndrickxia > Heyndrickxia sp. FW510-T9. The sequence continues at coordinate 244,482 of NZ_JBYSWK010000001.1, forward strand.
TGTTTAGTTGGAGTGAAGGCAAAGAATGCTATACAAACTGGAGCTGAAATGCTCAAAAACGAGCTAACTATTAATGTATTATTAGATATGTTATTTGGTAAAAGCTCTGAGAATTATTATGCTTTATATAATGATGGATTAATCGATGAGACTTTTTCTTATGACTTTACTTTAGAATCAGGTTTTGGCTTTGCAATGATTGGCGGAGATACAGTATCACCGGATGAGCTTGCTGAACGCTTGCAAAAAGTAATGTTGGAAGCAAAAAATGGGGAACATTTAACTGAGGAAGCACTGGATAGAACAAAGAAAAAGAAAATTGGTGGATTTTTAAGACAATTGAATTCTCCGGAATTTATAGCAAATCAATTTACAAGATATTTTTTTAATGAAATGAATTTATTCGAAGTGGTACCAATACTTGAAGATATCACCTTCGCTGATTTGAAAAATGCAGCAAGCGAATTTCTAGAAGAAGACCGCTTTACAGTATGTCAAGTAGTACCAAAAAAATGAAGGTATTAAAACTCGGGGCTTCCTGAGTTTTTTAAGTTCTAAAGGGAGAGAAATGAAAATGAAAAAATATGCTCTCATTACAGGAGCAAGTGGTGGAATTGGAAAAGAGACAGCGATTACATTAGCGAAGAAAGGGTGGAATCTATATCTTCATTATCATCAAAATAAAGCAGGAATCGAGGAAATTATCGATCATGTAAAGTCATATTCTATTGAAATAATCCCTATACAGGCCGACCTTTCATCACACAATGGAGTGGAAAAGGTGTTGGAAAATGTTTTTCATCTTGATGCAATATGTTTTATTAGCGGTATAGCACACTATGGATTGTTTCTGGATACAGCAGATAAGATAATTCAAGATATGTGGAATATTCATGTCCATGGGCCAATGCTATTGACAAGGAAATTGCTTCCGAAATTAATGAGAAATGAAACCTCTCAAATAATTTTTGTCAGTTCAATCTGGGGGCAAACAGGGGCGTCATGTGAGGTAGTTTATTCGACTGTTAAAGGAGCACAAATATCTTTTGTAAAAGCTCTAAGCAAAGAAGTGGCGAGAAGTGGAGTAAGGGTAAATGCCGTCGCACCCGGTGCAGTAAAAACAAATATGCTTGCAAACTTAACAGAAGAAGATCTCCAAGAGATACAAGCAGATATTCCAATAGGAAGAATGGCGGAGCCAAACGAAATTGCAGGAACAATAGCATTTTTATTATCAGAAGAAGCAAGTTATATTACTGGACATGTTCTTGCTATTAACGGCGGTTGGTATACCTAGAAATGAACTATTAGCTTATTGAAATATTGGATAATCTGCTCTTCTTATGCAAATTCGGTACATTTATAGCTTGCTTAAGTAAAAATTGACCTAATAATTTTTTTTCAGAGAGAATGAGCGACTTTTCAAAAAAAATTCCATTATTTTAAGGTATAAGATTTCATACCGGTAGCAAAATAATTTCGAACATATTTGAAGGAGGTTCATGAGATGTCTGTTATAGAAAATTGGGATCAATGGAAAAACTTCTTAGGTGATCGATTAAATCAAGCAAAGACACAAGGAATGTCACAGGAAACAATCAATCAGCTTGCAGGACAAGTTGGAGATTACTTAGCTAGTCAAGTTGACCCAAAGAATGAACAACAAAGAGTATTAGCGGATCTATGGTCTGTTGCCAATGAACAAGAACAACAAGCAATGGCAAATGTTATGGTGAAATTAGTACAGAATAACGGAACTGGGCAATAGCTAAAATGGGAAGAGGGGACTATAGCCCCTCTTTTTCTATGTAAACCTTTAGTATGTTTGTGGTTCCTTGGATGAACCTTTTTACTAGCATTTTCCAAAGGAATCACAAATCTACTTGAACTTCTTTTTCTTCTGTTTAAGATTTTTTTTAATCACATTTTATTGGGAAATAAGGTAGTTTTTCCTTTCATCTTTTACAAAAATCATATATTATATAAGCTAGAAGCCAGAGTATCGTGTTTTCCTATTTAGGAGGTCAATATGGATCGAAAAGAATGGTATTTAGAATATGAAATTAAAATAAACCGACCAGGACTTTTAGGGGATATATCTTCTTTGTTAGGAATGCTATCTATTAATATTATAAGCATTAATGGTGTAGATGAGGGGAAACGTGGGCTTCTTCTATTGGTGAAAAATGAAGAACAAATCGTGAGACTTGAATCTATCTTACAAACAATGGAAACAATAAAAATAACAAAAATTCGCGAACCAAAATTACGAGATAAATTGGCAGTCAGACATGGACGTTATATACAAAGAGACGCTGATGATAAAAAAACATTTCGATTTATTCGTGATGAACTTGGAATATTAGTTGATTTTATGGCAGAATTGTTTAAACAAGAAGGGCATAAGCTAATCGGGATTCGTGGTATGCCGCGTGTTGGAAAGACAGAATCTGTAGTAGCAGCTAGTGTATGTGCAAGCAAAAAGTGGCTCTTTGTCTCTTCTACTTTATTAAAGCAAACAATTCGCAATCAGCTTATTAATGATGAATATAGTGCCAACAATATTTTTATTTTGGATGGAATAGTGTCAACCCATCGTGCAAATGAAAAACATTGGCAACTGGTTAGAGAGATAATGAGGATCCCTGCTGTGAAAGTTATTGAACACCCAGATATTTTTGTGCAAAATTCTGAGTATTCACTAGAAGATTTTGATTATATTATCGAACTGCGAGACAACCCTGAACAGGAAATTACATATGAAGTAATTCAAAAAAATAATTTATTGAATAATGATGGCTTCGGTGGGTTTGATTATTAAAGAAGAAAGAATACATAAATAAATACAGTTTTAAAATGAGATTGGCGGTGCTATTGTTGACGGAATTAGGAAGTCGGTTGAAGGAAGCAAGAAAAGCTAAAGGTTTGAGTTTAGATGACTTACAGGAAATCACAAAAATTCAAAAGCGATATTTAAGAGGTATTGAAGAAGGAAACTATGATAGTATTCCGGGAAAATTTTATGTTCGTGCTTTTATTAAACAATATGCAGAAGCTATAGGGCTTGAATCTGACCGGATTTTTGAAGAATTTAAAAACGATGTTCCAGTTACACATAATCAGGATATTACAGAACAAATATCCAGAGTCCAATCAAGAAGTACTGTATCAGAAGGCACCTCAATAGTATTTAGCGTCTTGCCGACAATTCTTGTAGTGGTTTTTGTTGTTGCATTTGTATTTTTAATATGGATTGTGGTGCAAAAGTACTCCGGAAGTGGTCAAGCTGATAAGCAAAACAATTCGAATAGCTCGCAAGTTAGAGTGAATGAGTCAGGTAAATCAAGCAAGACAAATTCAAACAATAATAATATTGATAATAACCAAACAAATCCTAATGAAGAAACTAATTCCGACTCCAAAAATGATGATTCTACCAATACAGAGGAAAAAGCTGAGCCTGTTCAAAAATTAAAAGTTGTCAGTTCTAGTGGAAAAAATTCAACTTTCAAGTTATCCAATACTGATAAGTTTAACTTAACGATTTCATCATCAGGAAAAACGTGGATTTTAGTTAATAATGGAAAAGGAAAAACTTATTATCAGGGTACTCTGAACAAAGGAGATAATCAATCTTTAGATTTTACACAGGAAGACCAAGCTTTTATCATAATTGGGAATGTGCCAGATACTGAAATATTAGTTAATGATCAAAAATTAGAGTATGCATCACAGTTAAATACACAAAACATTACAATTCAATTTGAGCAGTTAAAAACTGAATAGTCATCAATTGATGACTATTTTTAGGTTTAGAACTTATTGGTAAACATAGAAATAACTAGTGTGCAAGGATAGCATCCCTTGCCACTCTTGTAAAAACACAATGTGATCTTTATTTATATCTCAGACAGAACAATTTAATGGAGGAAGTACCTTGAATTTACCTAATAAAATTACACTATTACGTATATGTTTAATTCCTATTTTTATTATTATTATGGTAGCACCGTTACCATGGGGGAATGTCGAGTTATTAAATATTAGCTTACCTGCTACCCACTTAATAGGAGCTATTATTTTTATTATTGCTTCTATTACAGATTGGTTCGACGGACATCTTGCAAGAAAATATAACCTTGTTACAAATCTCGGGAAATTCCTAGATCCACTTGCAGATAAATTACTTGTTTCATCAGCGCTTATTATTTTGGTAGAAATAGGTTCTGTTCCTTCTTGGATAGTAATCGTTATCATTAGTAGAGAATTTGCTATTACAGGATTAAGGGCAATATTAGCAGGAGAAGGTGAGATAGTTGCTGCGGCTATGCCAGGGAAAATAAAAATGTGGGCGCAAACAATAGCGATTGCTGCGTTGTTGTTACATAACTTTCCGTTTGAAGCAATTCATATTCCGTTTGCTACCATTTCGTTATGGGTTGCAATGATATTTACAGTTTACTCAGGCTGGGATTATATATATAAGAACCGTTCTATTTTTACAAACTCTAAGTAAGGCTCTTTTCTTAAACATTGTAGTATTTGTAATCTTAAATCTCTAAATTATTTCATTCAGCTTTAGAATGGGTAATACTACTAAAAAAATGTCACGAAACTAATACTTATTAGAAATTAAATTAGGTTCGAAAAGCAATAGGTTAAAATCGGCTTTTGGATTTTAACAATTTATACGTATTCAACCCCAAGTAAAAAGGAGGTATTTCTTAAATGAATGCTGAAATTATTGCTGTCGGATCCGAACTTTTATTGGGACAAATCGTAAATACCAATGCTAAATTTCTTTCCACTGCATTAGCTGAACTAGGAGTAAATGTTTACTATCATACGGTAGTTGGCGATAACCCTAAAAGATTAAAGAGTGCTATTGAGATTGCAGAAAATAGAGCGGATTTAATCATTTTTACAGGTGGATTAGGACCGACGAAGGATGATCTTACGAAGGAAACTATTTCCGCACATATAGGGAAGTGCCTTGTAACTGATCAAGTTGCGCTAACTTCAATTGAAGCATATTTTCTAAAAGTGAAGCGGGAGATGACTGAAAATAATAAAAAACAAGCGTTAATTCTTGATGGAGCATTAGTGTTACCAAATAATTTTGGGATGGCACCAGGAATGTTCATCAAAAACGGATCCCATTGTTACATGCTTCTTCCTGGACCCCCATTTGAAATGGAGCCAATGTTTGATAAATATGGAAGATCAGCTATCCTTGAGCAAATGGACACAATTGAACATATTGAATCACGGGTGATGCGTTTTTTTGGAATTGGTGAAGCCCAGTTAGAGACCGAAATAGAAAGCATTATAACAAATCAATCAAATCCAACGGTTGCGCCGTATGCCTCTGATGGTGAAGTAACACTAAGGATTACTGCTAAACATAAGTCCAGATCCGAGGCAGTAAAAATGATTGATAAGACAGAACATGCAATTTGGGAGCAAGTTGGTGAATATTGTTATGGTTATGACAAAACGACACTCATGAACGAGCTTGTAAAAAGATTGCTAAGTACGGGACTTACAATAGCAAGTGCAGAAAGCCTTACAGCTGGAATGTTTTCATCGGATATGGCATCAATTTCTGGTGTTAGCTCTATTTTTAAAGGTGGGATTGTATGCTATTCCAATGAGGCGAAGCAGAAATTAGTGAATATAAAACAGGATACAATAGAAAAGCACGGATCTGTTAGTAAGGAGTGTGCAGCTGAACTTGCAGAAAATATTCGAACTTTACTAGATTCAGATATTGGAATAAGTTTCACCGGTGTTGCAGGACCAGACTCGTTAGAAGGGAAAGATCCAGGCACGATTTGGATTGGAATTTCGATTAAAAACAATCCGCCCAAAACATATTTACTAAATCTTGCTAGTAACCGGAACAGCAACAGGCTTCGTAGTGTGAAATATGGATGTTATTACTTGCTACGAGAGATAGATTTGATAATTCCAAGGTGATATTTTTTTTTATTTCAAAAAACTCATTTTAAACAAAGTTTATTAATAAAAAAAGCATTTTCTATATAGTAAATGCTTTTTTTATTGCTCTTTATAAGTGAAAAACAATCGAATAGATGTTCGATATTTTACTTGGCAAAATGCCTAAAAACAGTTATAGTAAGGATAAGGTATTAAATTAATAGAATACATGGTGAATGAGGAGGAAATATTTGTGAGCGATCGACAAGCAGCCTTAGATATGGCTCTTAAACAAATAGAGAAACAGTTTGGTAAAGGGTCTATTATGAAACTTGGTGAACAAACGGATAGAAAGATTTCTACTGTACCAAGTGGATCACTTGCTCTTGATGTTGCATTAGGTGTAGGTGGTTATCCTAGAGGACGTGTTATTGAAATTTATGGTCCAGAAAGTTCTGGTAAAACAACCGTTGCTCTTCATGCGATAGCAGAAGTACAAGCATCTGGCGGTCAAGCAGCATTTATCGACGCCGAACATGCGCTTGATCCAGTATACGCACATAAATTAGGTGTTAATATTGATGAATTGCTATTATCTCAACCTGATACTGGGGAACAGGCATTAGAAATCGCAGAAGCACTTGTACGAAGTGGTGCCATTGATATTATTGTTATCGATTCCGTTGCAGCTCTTGTACCAAAAGCAGAAATCGAAGGGGAAATGGGTGATTCCCATGTCGGTTTACAGGCTCGTTTAATGTCTCAAGCCCTACGCAAGCTATCAGGAGCTATTAATAAGTCAAAAACAATCGCAATCTTTATTAACCAAATCAGGGAAAAAGTTGGTGTGATGTTTGGAAACCCGGAAACAACTCCTGGTGGACGTGCACTAAAATTCTATTCCTCAGTTCGTCTTGAAGTTCGTCGTGCGGAACAGCTAAAACAAGGAAATGATATCGTCGGAAACAAAACTAAAATTAAAGTAGTAAAAAATAAAGTGGCTCCACCATTCCGTGTAGCTGAAGTTGATATCATGTATGGTGAGGGAATATCAAGAGAAGGCGAAATTATTGATATGGGCTCTGAGTTAGATATTGTACAAAAGAGCGGAGCTTGGTATTCGTATGACGATGAACGACTAGGGCAAGGTCGTGAAAATGCTAAGCTATTTTTGAAAGAAAATCCAAAGGTTCGCGACGAGGTAATGTTTAAAATCCGTGATCATTATAGTTTAGATGAAGAAAAAGAAGCACCAGTTGATGAATCACAAGAAGAATTTGAATTAGAATAAACGAAAAGAGCATGGCCATGGTAATAATTGGCTTTGCTCTTTTTCTTATTTATTATTCTTTGTACCATAAAATGTAATCACTTTCGGCAAACCCTTGACAATAAATATTCACAACTATAAAATTAATATGTATAATTTTTTTTAAAAATGATATTTTTTGAAGCCTAAGTGCTGTATATTGAAACCTTTGTAACAATGTTGCAGCCGACATGTTTGAGACATGATACAAGTTCATAGCAAGGGGAGGTGAAAAGATGCCACCAGTATTAGCAATCATCTCCATTTTGCTTGGCCTAATCGTTGGTGTAGTTGTTGGCTATTTTGTTCGTAAGTCTTTTGCAGAAGCGAGAATAACAGGAGCTAAAAATGCCGCAGAGCAGATTATAGAAGATGCAAAGCGTCAAGCGGAAGCCTTGAAAAAAGAGGCACTGTTAGAAGCAAAGGATGAAAATCATAAACTTCGTACTGATATTGAACGTGAACTTCGTGAACGAAGAAATGAATTGCAAAAACAAGAAAATCGATTATTGCAAAAGGAGGAGAACCTCGATCGTAAAGATGAATCACTCGATAAGCGTGAAGCAACTCTAGAAAAGAAAGAGGATTCTCTGAATCAAAGACAACAACATATTGAAGAGATGGAAAGCAAAGTGGACGAGATGGTACAAACACAAAAAGCAGAACTAGAACGTATCTCTGGTCTAACCCGTGACGAAGCGAAGGCGATTATTATTAAGAGAGTGGAAGATGAACTCTCACACGAAGTAGCCATTATGGTGAAAGAAAGTGAAAATCGCGCAAAAGAAGAAGCGGATAAAAAGGCTAAGAGCATTCTCTCTCTTGCAATTCAGAGGTGTGCTGCTGAACATGTTGCAGAGACAACAGTATCAGTAGTCAATCTTCCAAACGATGAGATGAAAGGTAGAATTATCGGCCGTGAAGGACGTAATATTCGTACATTAGAGACATTGACTGGAATTGATCTGATTATAGATGATACTCCTGAAGCTGTTATTCTTTCAGGATTTGATCCAATTCGAAGAGAAACTGCAAGAATTGCACTTGAGAAGCTAGTTCAGGATGGAAGAATTCATCCTGCACGTATTGAAGAAATGGTCGACAAAGCAAGACGTGAAGTGGATGAACATATTCGTGAGATTGGTGAACAAACAACTTTTGAGGTTGACGTTCATGGACTCCATCCGGATTTAATTAAAATCCTAGGTCGGATGAAGTTCCGTACAAGTTACGGACAAAATGTATTAAAGCATTCGATGGAGGTTGCCCATCTTTCAGGCATGCTTGCCGCGGAATTGGGTGAGGATGAAAGGCTTGCTCGTCGCGCTGGATTATTACATGATATTGGAAAAGCTGTCGATCATGAAGTAGAAGGTAGCCACGTAGAAATTGGTGTTGAATTAGCGACTAAGTATAAAGAACACCCTGTCGTTATTAACAGTATTGCTTCCCATCATGGAGATACTGAACCTACATCCATTATTTCTGTCTTGGTTGCAGCTGCAGATGCACTCTCAGCAGCACGTCCTGGTGCTCGGAGTGAAACGCTTGAGAACTATATTCGCCGACTTGAAAAGTTGGAAGAAATTTCCGAATCGTATGAAGGCGTTGAAAAATCCTTCGCTATTCAAGCTGGAAGAGAAGTTCGTATTATCGTAAAACCAGAGCAAATTAATGATTTAGAAGCTCATCGATTAGCGCGGGATATAAGAAAACGCATTGAGGGTGAGCTTGATTATCCTGGCCATATTAAAGTAACGGTCATTCGCGAAACTAGAGCCGTAGAATATGCCAAATAAAATAAATAAAAATTATTTTAAGGGAGCGGTGTAAACACACCGCTTTCATTTATTTTTACATAAGGTTTAATGGATTCTTTTGTTTTAAGACTGAAATCATATAAAATAAATATTGCAAGAGATCTTGTAGAGTAGAAAGGGATAATAATGAAAATATTGTTTATTGGAGACGTAGTCGGTTCGTCTGGTCGCGATATGATAGTAGAATATTTACCGAAACTTAAAGCGAAATTTCGCCCACAGTTTTCGATAATTAATGGTGAAAACGCGGCAGGTGGGAAAGGGATAACAGAAAAAATTTATCGTCAATTTTTAGAAAAGGGTGCCAATGTTGTTACTTTAGGGAATCATGCATGGGATAATAAAGAGATCTTTGAATTTATTGACGATGCAAAATATATGGTAAGGCCAGCAAATTTTCCAGAAGGTACACCTGGGAAAGGTCTTATTTTTGTAAATATAAATGGCATTGAAATCGCTGTTATTAATTTACAAGGAAGAACATTTTTGCCACCTTTAGATGATCCATTCAGGAAAGCCGATGAACTTATTAAAATTGCCAAAACAAAAACAAACATCATCTTTGTAGATTTCCATGCGGAAGCTACAAGTGAAAAGCAAGCAATGGGATGGTATTTGGATGGGAGAGTTTCTGCGGTAGTCGGCACACATACACATGTTCAAACAGCAGATAATCGAATCCTGCCAAATGGGACAGCGTATATTACCGATGTTGGTATGACCGGTCCATATGACGGTATATTAGGTATGGATAGAGAAGTCGTGTTAAAAAGATTTCTTACAAGCCTTCCTGTTCGTTTTGAGGTGCCTAAAACTGGTCGAAATCAACTATGTGCATGTTTGATTGAAATAGATGCAAAAACAGGTCTTTCCAAGAAAATCGACACCATCTTAATTAATGATGATCACCCATTTATGGATTAATTATCTGCGTCTAGCTTCAGGTAAAATTAAACTTCAAATTTTACTCGGTAAAATTAAATTTCAAATTTTACTCGGTGAAATTTGAAGTGCTAATTTCAATAGCTCGTGAACTACCTCAGCACGGTTTCCTTTAGCTCAGTCGAAGACTACGAAATCCATACGCTAGAGCTGCTGCGCTTACACTTTTGTTTTTTCTCTCCTCTTTTTTAGGGCAAGCCGGAATACAATCGGTTTCTGTTGAATATAGTAGCAATGGAATGATTATACCAGAATGGTTCACTCTGAATGGGCATTCGGTACCCGTATATAACAAGGAGGAGAAGAAATGGAGATATTAAAAGTTTCAGCAAAATCCAATCCTAATTCTGTAGCTGGTGCACTTGCCGGTGTTCTTCGTGAAAGAGGTGGAGCGGAAATTCAAGCTATCGGCGCAGGAGCATTAAACCAAGCAGTAAAGGCAGTTGCAATTGCGAGGGGCTTCGTTGCACCTAGCGGAGTTGATTTAATTTGTATACCGGCTTTTACCGATATTCAAATTGAAGGGGAAGAAAGAACGGCAATAAAGTTAATTGTGGAACCAAGATAAAAGATTATTGTTTAGTATTTATAAAAAGAAATATTAACCTGATTGTTTAAATAACAATCAGGTTTATTTTTGCTCTAAATGAAATGGGGATGCCACTAATTGTTTGTGAGTAATTATCAACAATACTCCCAAGCTATTGTATTCATTATAAAAAGGCTTTATACTAAAATAATGTGTATATTAGTATTTATTATTGGGAACCTCAGATAATTTAAGATAAAATAGATGGCATCTAAGTAAAGCTTAGGTATAGGAAGGAGATAATTATGAACGAGAAACAACGTTTGGAAAGTCAACAAGTTAGTACAGCTAATCCAGCGGACAAAAAATCCGAAAAGGATTACAGCAAGTACTTTCAATCTGTATATATCCCGCCAAATTTAAAAGAAGCTAGAAAACGTGGGAGAGAAGAAGTTAAATATCATAATGATTTCCAAATCGATGAAGAGTTTCTTGGAATGGGAAATGGCCGGAAATTCTATATTCGCACATATGGCTGCCAAATGAATGAACATGATACAGAAGTAATGGCCGGTATCTTTATGCAGCTTGGTTTTGAACCAACTGACACTGTAGAAGATGCAAATGTTATTTTGTTAAATACTTGTGCTATCAGAGAAAATGCTGAAAACAAAGTATTTGGTGAAATTGGACATTTAAAGCCACTAAAGCTTGAAAAGCCAGATTTATTAATTGGTGTTTGCGGATGTATGTCTCAAGAAGAATCAGTAGTGAATAAGATTTTAGAGAAACATCATCATGTTGACATGATATTTGGAACACATAATATTCATCGCCTACCAAATATATTAAAAGAAGCATATATGTCGAAGGCAATGGTTATTGAAGTATGGTCTAAGGAAGGCGACGTTATTGAAAACCTTCCTAAAGTTCGAAGAGGAAGTATTAAGGCATGGGTGAATATTATGTACGGATGTGATAAGTTCTGTACGTATTGTATCGTTCCATACACTCGTGGAAAAGAAAGAAGTCGCCGTCCTGAAGAAATCATTCAAGAAGTTAGACATCTTGCGTCACAAGGATATCAAGAAATTACCCTGCTAGGACAAAATGTTAATGCATACGGAAAAGATTTTGAGGATATCCAATATGGCCTTGGTGATCTAATGGATGATATTCGTAAAATAGATATCCCGCGAATCCGTTTTACGACAAGTCATCCACGTGATTTCGATGATCGTTTAATTGAGGTACTAGCGAAAAAAGGGAACTTAGTGGAACATATTCATCTTCCTGTCCAATCTGGTTCAAGTGATATTTTAAAAATCATGGGACGGAAATATACAAGGGAACGTTATTTGGAATTAGTAGGAAAAATAAAAAAAGCAATGCCAGATGTTGCTCTTTCAACGGATATCATCGTTGGTTTTCCAAACGAAACAGACGAACAGTTTGAAGAAACAATGTCACTGTATCGTGAAGTAGGTTTTGAAATGGCCTATACATTCATTTATTCACCACGTGAAGGAACGCCGGCTGCAAAAATGCAAGATAATATCCCAATGGAAGTGAAGAAACAACGTCTGCAACGCTTAAATGAAGTCGTAAATGGACTATCTCGTGAAGCCTTATTAAAATATGAAGGGCAAACAGTAGAAGTTCTTGTAGAAGGGGAAAGCAAAAATAATCCAGAAGTTTTAGCAGGTTATACAAGAAAAAATAAACTTGTAAACTTCAAAGCACCTAAATCTGCGATAGGCAAACTTGTCCAGGTGAAAATTACTGAAGCGAAAACATGGTCTTTAAATGGAGAAATGCTGGAAGAACTAGAAGTTGTCGAGGTGAAATAAAGATGAAAAAATATACAAAAGATGATATTGTTGCACGTGCTACAGAGCTTGCGAAAATTATTTCTGAAACAGAGGAAGTAGATTTCTTTAAGCGTGCAGAAGCACAAATTAATGAAAATCAAAAGGTTCGTGAAATGATTGCAAGTATTAAAAGCTTGCAAAAACAAGCGGTTAACTTTCAACATTATGGAAAAACCGAAGCGCTCAAAATGGTAGAGGCTAAAATTGAAAAAATCGAGACAGAATTGGATGAGGTTCCAATTGTTCAAGAGTTTAAGCAATCGCAAACGGATGTTAACGACCTCCTACAAATCGTTGCATCAACTATTTCCAATACAGTCACCGATGAAATAGTAGTTTCAACAGGTGGAGATCTTCTTCGCGGTGAAACAGGTTCAAAAGTAAAAAATAGTACACCTGGAAATTGTAATTAATACATGTGGACCATTATCTTAAAAGATAATGGTCTTTTTTATTCAATATAAATTGACTAGTTCCAGGTGAAATTTTTACTTTAATTTCAAAAGCGCCTATCGGTAAGCGTATTGCTCCTTCTCCTCTTTACGGATAAGGGCATCAGGTGAAATTGAAAATGCTATTTTACTCGGTGAAATTTGAAGTGACAATTTCAATAGCTCGTGAATTACTTCGTTGTTTTTCCTAAGTCTTGCGTCGAAGACTACAATATCCATATGCCAGTATTGCGGTTCTTCTACTTTTCTAAGTGCCTAGAACACAATAAACTCCTCTACATATAATGAATTAACCCATAAAAGTTATAGTTTTCTATCATGAACATAGTACTGTACTATTTTCTAGTTAGGAAAGTTGGAGTACTGTATTTCCCGTAGTGATTGCAAAAATATTGGCACACTAGTCTATAGGCATGCATAGGATGAATTGAAAATAAATGAGGAGGTTTCGCTCGAATGGCAGAATATAGAGAAATAATAACGAAAGCGGTCGTAGCGAAGGGACGCAAATTCACACAGTCCAATCATACGATCACACCGCCGCATCATCCATCGAGCATATTAGGTTGCTGGATTATTAATCATAAGTATGAAGCAAAAAAGGTCGACAAAAAAGTCGAAATAAGGGGTTCATACGAAATAAACGTCTGGTATTCTCATGGTAATAATACGAAAACTTCGGTTGTTACAGAAAAAGTGGAATACACTGATATTGTAAAACTAAGTTATCGCGATCCAGATAGTTTAGATGATAAAGAAGTAGTGGTTCGAGTCCTTCAGCAACCTAATTGTGTAGAAGCAGTTATTTCACCAAATGGAAATAAAATCATCGTAAATGTAGAAAGAGAATTCCTCGTTGAAGTCATCGGAGAAACAAAGGTATGTGTTGCCATTCATCCAGATGGTTGTGATTGTGATGACGAATGGGAAGAGGAATTAGACGAAGAATTTGAAGAATTAGATCCAGACTTTTTAGTAGGTTCAGAAGAGGAGTAAAAACTAGGAAGATAGCTTCCTAGTTTTTCTTTTTGTATTTCATCTTTTATATATTCATTTTTCTTATAGTAATCCATAAACATTTCATATAAGTAATGATTCAAACAAATATGTACAATAGAAGTGGAAGTAACCAAAAAAGGGGATGTTTCATATGTCATTTGCTTTTCAAGGTATTGACCATATATTATTAGCTGCGCCTAAAGGCTGTGAAGTTGAAGCTAGACATTTTTTTTCGAACGTTCTAGGTTTAACAGAAATTCCAAAGCCGGAAAACCTTCGTGCAAGAGGCGGTTGCTGGTTTCAATGTGGGAGCCAGGAAATTCATATTGGCGTTGAAGAAGATTTTAAACCAGCTATAAAAGCTCATCCAGGATTAATCGTTAAAAATATCGAAGAGCTAAAAAATACATTGAAACACCATCACATTGAATGGAAAGAGGAACCACCAATTGATGGAAGAAGCAGAATCCATGTATCAGATCCGTTTGGCAACAGAATGGAATTTCTTGAGTTCATACTTGAATAGTAAAGCCAAAAAATCGGATGGAAAACCCATCCGATTTTTTCTAAATATTAGATTTCATGAAGTTCACCTGTCGTATATGATATAATATTTTTTAGCTAAACATGTTGAACGGAAAGGAATTTGGTAGAAATGAGTCAATATACTCCTATGATTTTACAATATTTACAGGTGAAGGCAGAATATCAAGATGCCTTTTTATTTTTTCGATTAGGTGATTTTTATGAAATGTTTTTTGAGGATGCTGTTAAGGCATCTAGAGAATTAGAAATTACATTAACTAGCCGTGATGGGGGTAGCACGGAAAAGATTCCGATGTGTGGTGTCCCATACCATTCCGCTCCAAATTACATTGAACAACTAGTAGAAAAAGGATATAAAGTTGCAATTTGTGAACAGGTAGAGGATCCAAAAACCGCCAAAGGTGTTGTGAAGAGAGAAGTAGTTCAACTTATTACTCCTGGTACAAGGATGGATGGAAAAGGATTAGCAGAAAAAGAAAATAATTATATTGCTTCCATTACGGCTTTTGATAATGGTACTTATGGTCTGGCGTATACAGACCTTTCAACAGGGGAAGGACGCGTAACACAAATTGACAGTGTATTTGAATATGTAGTAAACGAACTATCCATTCTAGGGGTAAAGGAAGTTGTTGTTTCCGATTCATTTAATGAACAGCATTTGATCTATCTAAAGGAACGGACAGATACTACGATTTCAATTGAAAATGGTATAGAAACAAAGCCTGTGTTTGAAAGAATACTAGTTAACGTTGAATCGGAAGTACTGCAACAATCAGTTATACGTCTTTTAAATTACTTGCACCGGACACAAAAAAGAAACTTAGACCATCTCCAACCTGTAACAAAATTTGATATTCATCAATTCATGAAAATAGATTACTATTCAAAACGGAATCTAGAGCTAACAGAGACAATTCGATCTAAAGGAAAAAAAGGATCATTATTATGGCTCCTTGATGAAACAATGACAGCTATGGGGGGAAGACTTTTAAAAAATTGGGTTGATAGGCCATTAATCGATTCACAAACAATCGAACGAAGACATTTATTAGTTGAGACATTTATCGAGCATTATTTTGAACGCCAGGACTTGAGAGAACATTTGAAAGAAGTCTATGATATTGAAAGACTTGCTGGTAGGGTTGCATTTGGAAATGTAAATGCAAGAGACTTAATACAATTAAAATACTCTTTACAGCAAGTGCCAATCATTCAAGCTATTTTAGAACAGCTGCATCATCCGGAAAGCTTGCAGCTATCTAGAAAACTTGATCCATGTGAGGAACTTACTGACTTGTTAGAGAGAGCAATACAAGATAATCCTCCTATTTCTGTTAAAGATGGTGGGATGATCCAAAATGGATATAATGATGAATTGGACCAATATCGTGATGCTAGTCGCAACGGAAAAACATGGCTTGCTCAGTTAGAACAGGAAGAGCGAAATCGGACGGGAATTAAGTCTTTAAAAATTGGATATAATCGAGTATTTGGCTATTATATTGAAGTAACAAAATCCAATTTGCATTTGTTAGAAGAAGAAAGATATGATAGAAAACAAACCTTAACGAATGCAGAGAGGTTTATTACACCAGAACTGAAAGAAAAGGAAGCATTAATTTTACAGGCTGAGGAAAAAAGTATCGAATTAGAGTATGAATTATTTTTACAGCTTCGAGAAATCGTAAAAGAATATATTCCGCGCTTACAAAGTCTAGCTCATGTCATTAGTGAAATCGATGTACTTCAATGTTTTGCAACCATCAGTGAAGCAAGACATTATGTTAAGCCAGCTTTTAATCTTGAGCGAAAAATTATCATAAAAGACGGGCGTCACCCAGTCGTCGAAAAGGTAATGGATTCACAACTGTACGTCCCTAATGATTGTTATATGGATATGGAACGGGAAATGCTCCTCATAACTGGTCCAAACATGTCTGGTAAGAGCACATATATGAGGCAGATTGCGCTAACTTCTATACTAGCGCAAATTGGTTGTTTTGTTCCTGCAAGCGAAGCAAGTTTACCGATTTTTGATCAAGTCTTTACAAGAATAGGTGCCGCAGACGATTTAATTTCAGGACAAAGTACGTTTATGGTAGAAATGCTAGAAGCGAAGAATGCCATTATGAACGCAACTAAAGATAGTCTAATATTATTCGATGAAATTGGAAGAGGAACCTCTACTTATGATGGAATGGCACTTGCTCAAGCAATCATTGAGTACATTCATCATCGTATCAAGGCAAAAACATTATTCTCCACACACTATCATGAACTTACAGTGTTAGAGGAAGATCTGGTACAACTTAAAAATGTTCATGTAAGTGCGATGGAACAAAATGGGAAGGTTGTCTTTTTACACAAGATAAAGGAAGGACCTGCAGATAAAAGTTATGGAATACATGTTGCGGAGCTTGCAGAGCTTCCACATGATTTAATTGTCCGTGCAAATGAAATTCTAGCTGAATTGGAAAAGAGTTCTGAGGCACCGCAGCATGCTCCAAAACACGAAGTGGATCAAAATCATTCACAACTTTCACTTTTTGATGAGCCGAAAACGGAACTTAAACAAGGGACATCTTCAAAAGAAAAGAAAATCCTTGAAGAGCTAAAAGGTATCAATTTACTAGAAATGAATCCTTTGCAAGCAATGAACATGCTCTATGAACTTCAGAAAAAATTAAAAGGCTAGGTGGTGTTCTCCTTGGGGAAAATCATTCAACTGGACGATATACTTTCTAATAAAATTGCAGCCGGAGAAGTGGTTGAACGACCAGCATCAGTTGTAAAGGAACTAGTCGAAAATGCAATTGATGCAGGCAGTACCATTGTCGAAATAGAAATCGAGGAAGCTGGACTGGAAAAGATTCGCATTATCGATAATGGTTCAGGGATTGAAGAGGATGATATGCTCCTTGCTTTCCAACGTCATGCCACTAGTAAAATTAAGGATGAAAATGATCTTTTCCGCATTCGAACATTAGGATTTAGAGGAGAAGCATTGCCAAGTATTGCTTCTGTTGCACATCTTGAAATGATATCCTCGACTGGAATTGATTCCGGTACAAAAGTAGCGATCGAAGGCGGAAAACTGTTAAAGCATGAAAAAAGCTCAGGAAGAAAAGGGACAGATATTACAGTAACAGACCTTTTCTTTAACACACCGGCACGATTAAAATATTTAAAAACCATCCATACAGAGCTTGGAAATATCACGGATGTCGCAAATCGCTTAGCACTAGCACATCCGGAAGTATCAATCCGCTTGAGGCATAATGAACGAATGCTGTTACAAACGAATGGAAATGGGGATGTACGTCAAGTTTTAGCATCCATATATGGAATGAATATCGCAAAACAAATGATTCCTATTACCGCCAATTCACTAGACTTTAAACTTAACGGATATATTTCTATGCCAGAGATTACGCGGGCATCTAGAAATTATATTTCTACTATGATTAATGGGCGATTTATTAAAAATTATTCACTCGTGAAAGCTATACAAGAAGGTTATCATACATTGCTACCGATTGGACGTTTTCCGATTATTTTGCTAAACATAGAAATGGATCCTGTCTTAGTTGATGTCAATGTGCATCCTTCAAAATTAGAGGTAAGACTTAGTAAGGAACAAGAATTAAACGAACTTGTCATAAACACAATTAAAGAGGCGTTTAAAGATAAGGTACTTATTCCATCTGGGAGTGTTCATAAAGAAAGAGAAACAGCACCAACGCAAACAACATTACAACTTGATCATTTACCAACAAGGAATGATTCAGTAGAACAAAAGCAATCACCATTTCATAAGCCTGTCTATTCTAGAGAAGAAGCTGCTTCTACGTTGCCTATTAATGAGATGAGAAAGGTTTTTCATTTAGATGAGAAGCAACAAACAAACATAGTATATGAAAATAAGGATGATCTTGTTTTTCCTGAAGTTATCGAAGAACTAATTGATCTAGAGGAAAATGTTCTCCCAGCTTCAACATTAGACCATGTCGAAGAACAACGTGATAGTCGAATTCCGCCTTTATATCCAATTGGGCAAATGCATGGAACCTATATTTTTGCCCAAAATGATGAAGGGCTCTATATTATTGATCAACATGCAGCTCAGGAAAGAATTAAATACGAATATTTTCGTGAAAAAGTTGGACGAGTAGAGAAGCAACTACAGGACCTTCTTGTTCCAATTACATTTGAATATTCAACCGATGAGTATATAAAAATTGAAGAAAACCTAGATGAATTAGCTTTTGTCGGAGTTTTTATGGAACCATTTGGTCATAATAGTTTTATTGTTCGTTCCCATCCGGTCTGGTTTCCAAAAGGGGAAGAGAAAGAAATAATCGAAGATATGATAGAACAGCTCATATTAATGAAAAAAGTGGATGTGAAAAAACTTCGTGAGGAAGCAGCCATTATGATGAGTTGCAAAGATTCTATTAAAGCTAATCACCATTTGCGTAATGATGAAATTCAAGCTTTATTAGATTCACTACGCCAAGCCTCTGATCCATTCACATGCCCTCATGGACGACCAATTATTATTCATTACACAGTGTATGAAATGGAAAAAATGTTTAAAAGAATAATGTAATTTATAACAAGGCAAAACCATTGATATATATGGATTTTGCCTTGTTTTTTAGTGGTAACAATCACATATATACCACATTTATTGCTGTTAGCTTGCGGTACATTGAAATGTTAAAAAAGCGGTATGATCGATACCAAACTGAATTTTTGTACGTTGATGAAGAGGGCAATGGGCTAAGACGATTTGCCATGGTGAAGCTTAAAAAGGATGTTTTTCCAGCATGCATTTGGCGAAACAAAATCATAATTGTGTTTCCAAAGGTGGGAATTAAATTTTGTGAAGTAGCCAATGGATAAAGCGAAGGCATAAAAAGAAGCATCGTAAGACACTTCTTTTTAGGAGGTAATGTTTGGTTAGGGTTTTTGACTCAGTTTAATACTTCAAGGTAAATTCCTTAACAAACTAATCGAAGCAAAGTATAGCGCCAATAATAACCAGCAATATGAAAAGAACTACAATTAAAGCAAAAGTGTTACCCATTCCACCTGTTGTTGGATAAGCATATCCTTGGTTACATCCGCCAAAGCATCCCATAAATACACCACCTTTCCTATTCACTAAATATCATATGATTAAAGAAACTTAATGAATGATGAAGTAGCGGACAAGTGGGAAAATAGTAATTTTACTGATTTAATCAATGAAATGTCTTAGCAGATAAAAGAGAGGAATATTATAAATCTAATGAATTTGAAACAGGTAATGAAATTGAAGATGCAAGGAGATTTTTAGTAAGGTGTTGGCAGGCTATTGGTGCAAAAACAAGTGATTGGACAGGTTGGAAAAGTTTTATTTCATCCACTTGCCCCGACGATACAAAAGAGTGGAGCAAGCTTCCAGAGAAATTATTTTTTGTAGCAAAAAGACTTAAACAGGTGCAAATAGAGAATCAACTAGCTGTAAAGTTTCTTGAGAGATATAAAAGGAAAGTGGTGCTTGTTTATGCAAATCCTCCATACTTCATTGAGACGAGAACGAAGAGTCATAATAAAACATGAAATAGCGCTTGATGATCATGTCGAATTATTAGAGGTTTTAGATTCCCAGCCTGGTCCCGTGATTCTTTCCGGATATGGCCATCATCATTACGATGAAAGGTTGAAGCATTGGCAAAGGGAAACGATGGATGTGGCTACTGAGGCAGGTGCAAAACGTCAAGAAGTTTTATGGATTAATCCAATTGCTGCAGAAACAGGTTATTATCAGCAAACGTTGTTTTAGGAAACAAAATGATAGGAGAGAGTTATATCCCTCCTATCATCAATCTAAAATATTTTTTTCCTTATTCTGCTGTATAAGAGTCATTAATCTCTTCTTTAGAACGAATTTTCGTTTTTTCTTTTCAAGTTTCTTTTTTACAAAAAACATTGTTTCACCTCATGTAGTAATTAACAAATGCTTTGGATTAATCTCAGCACATAATTAGAGTTCGAGTAAAAGACACAGCTTATATAATAACAGATGGACTAGTAAAAAGGAACTATAATTCAAACGAAAATTAGTTATTTATACCTATGAAAGTTTTAGTTTTTCATTATATTTGGATTAAATGGAAATAAAAGGATGTATCTTTGGTTAAAGAACGGTGGAAATAAGTGTTGTTCATTAATTTGATAAGGCGGGGAAGAGGAAGCCAGAAAGCGAATTTAAAGGAACTGTTTTAGAAGGACAGGAACTTAAATTCACAGATTTAATTGAAAAGGATTTTGATAAGTTAATAATGCTAATTAATTTATCATTGCTGTTAATGAGGAGTACCATGAAGAAATTTGTTGGGTGGATAACATTAGAATTGAATCCTGCATTTAGTACATTAGAGGTCATTGGAGCAGAAATGATAATCACATCATCCAGTATAGATTAAGTTATTGAAAATTACTTCGTTGTAGATGTGAGCGAAATCGGTGTTGCAAGGTTAGAGAAGAAGTAGAACTATTTTTATGGACCAATTTGATTGTTCTGTTCAATTAATAGGCAAAAAAATAAGCTTCCTGAGAAGCTATCAATAAAATTTTATAAATAGCTATATCCAAATATAAAGGTCTCTTGCAATTAGTTCAACTTCTAGTAGTCGTATGAATGATTTTGAAAGCTTCAACTCACAAGCTTGATGATAAGCCTTTAGAAGAGCTTTATTAGACAATTTTTCTACAATTTCCAAAAGTATCACCCCTTTATTATTAGAATTACTTTAAATTACCCATTTGGTAACAATACTAAACTATTAAATAGAAATTTGATTAGTAGGTAACTTTTTTTGCTCTACATATTGGAACTTAATTACTACGTATATTTAAAAAATTTCCTTGAATAAGTATTGAAAGAACATATGTTTGTGTATAATAAGAATAAACATTATTGCAATGGAGGAATACTCATGAAAGGAATTCTATTGAGGGCACTTGAAACAGGAACAAAGCTTGAAATGATTTATTATTCTAATAAGCAGGAAATTACGCACCGAACAATAAGAGTCCTCTCTGTTGAAATCGATTCATTTAGGGCATATTGCTATTTACGAAATAGGCAAAGAACATTTATGATAAAAAATGTCTTATCAATCGCACCAGGGAGGATAAAGTATAAGAAAGTCATTTCTTAAAAATAGGTATATTTTGATATATCATTTTCCTTACTCTATATGTTTTATTTGATCATGGAGTTTTTTAACTTCATTAAAAACGGTTTTTCGATCAGCATGTACAGTATTTATTATTTCCTCAAAGCTTTTTCCCTCTTTTTTAAATTCAATGATTTGTGATAATTCTTTGTTCGTTGTTTTGGAAATAGCTGCAGCAACAAGTAAAAAATGTAAATCCGCATCATTCTTTAAATAATGACTAATCTCTGCACTTGTCCGATTAGTGTAGTTTGCGATCATCAATATAATCTTTTCTTTGTTTTCCTTATATAACAGTTTGTTTTTTCGTATTTGTTCCGTTTTTACCTTCTCCCAATCCACTCCAAAATGATTAGCAGTCTTATGCCAAGACGGATGCTCTTTATAATAGCGTAAGATACTCTCGATACTTTTATTTGCATACATCGAAATTTGAGCTGCATTCACAATTTCGTGAACTTTATAACCTTGTTTTTCAAGTTTAATAAATTCTTCATGACTTAATTGAAAATGCACATCGTCCCCGTTGATTATACTTTTGTTTGGTGTAACTGCAATTACTGATGAAATATGTATTATAAGTCCTACTGTTAATATCAATGAGATACTGAATATAAATCGTTTTAACATTTTTGTATTTTACCTCCTATGAATATTTCCTATTTTATGTTATCCATCATGGAAAGAAATATTTATAACAGGCTATAATCTCAGCAAAATACAAAAACCCTGAAGCGCAAAATGTCTTCAGGGTTTAAAGTGTGTAGGAATGATAATATAATTTTAATTACTCTGTTTTGTACCCATGTTCCACAAGCTAAATAACACAGTAACTGCCCCAAGTATAACACTGGCCCAAGTTTCTCCACTAGATAATGAATAAACAAATGGTAAAATGACAAACCATGCTCCGGTTAATACTGTAATCCAGTTCTTCCAGGAATTCCACCCTGTTTCACTTGATGCCCAGAATGCCAAGATTAGTTGGATGAGACCAATTACAACACTGGACCAAAGTGCTCCTGATTGATCTGAAAATCCGACAACCCAAGGAGCAATAATAAACCAAACACCAATCAACGCATTTAATGTACTTCTTGTTTTCATGTGTGCACCTCCTTGATGGTTTACGAAATAATGAATATTTCGTTATTTAATTGTATGAAAAATTTTGATAAAGTTTCATACAATTTTAATTTTTATCATCCAAAATAA